>JANNEL010000702.1:0-9471 GCA_031378595.1 Alphaproteobacteria bacterium | reverse complement strand
AGCCGGTGGCGGTGCCTCCCGCGCCGGTGAAGGCCGGAACGATCTACACCTGTCCGATGCATCCGGAGGTGCGCCAGGTGGGCCCGGGTGCGTGTCCGAAATGCGGGATGGCGCTTGAGCCAGAAGATTTGTCGGCGGCGTTGGAGGAGGGGCCTAACCCCGAACTGCGCGACATGATGCGCCGGTTTTGGATCGGCGCTGCACTCGCCGTGCCCGTCGTCGCGCTGGAGATGGGCGGGCACTTGAGCGACCTGCACATGGTGTTGGGGCAGAGCGCGGGCAACTGGCTGCAGCTCGCCCTGGCCACGCCGGTGGTGCTGTGGTGCGGGTGGCCGTTCTTCGTGCGCGGGTGGCAGTCGCTCGTCAGCCGTCACTTGAACATGTTCACACTGATCGCGATGGGAACGGGCATCGCGTGGCTCTACAGCGTCGTCGCGACGCTAGTGCCGGAGGTGTTTCCTTCGGCGTTTCGGGGTGCGGTCTATTTCGAGGCTGCGGCTGTGATCACGGTGCTGGTGTTGCTGGGTCAGGTGTTGGAACTCAGAGCACGGGAGAGCACCGGTGGGGCTATTCGCGCGCTGCTCAATCTGGCGCCGAAGGTCGCGTTACGCGTGCGTGCAGATGGCGGCGACGAAGAGGTTCCGCTTGCGCACGTCGTGAAGGGCGACAGGCTGCGGGTGCGGCCGGGCGCGCTCATACCGGTGGACGGCGTCATTGTCGAAGGGCGCAGCAACGTCGACGAAGCGCTCGTGACGGGGGCGAGCCCATCCCCGTCGCTAAGGCTGCCGGCGACACGGTGATCGGCGGTACGGTGAACCAGACGGGCTCGTTCGTCATGCGGGCAGAGAGAGTCGGCGCGGCGACGATGCTAGCGCAAATCGTAGCGATGGTCGCCAAGGCTCAGCGCAGCCGCGCGCCGATCCAGCGCTTGGCCGATCAGGTGGCGGGGTGGTTCGTGTCTGCCGTGATTGCGGTGGCTGTTGCGGCGTTCGTGGTGTGGAGTGTGTGGGGCCCGGAGCCGCGCTTCACGTATGGACTGATCGCTGCGGTGGCGGTTTTGATTATTGCGTGCCCGTGTGCGCTGGGACTTGCGACGCCGATGTCGATCATGGTGGGCGTCGGACGCGGCGCGCAGGCGGGGATCTTGATTAAGGCCGCCGAAGCGCTCGAGCGGCTTGAGAGTATCGACACGCTGGTCGTCGACAAGACCGGCACGCTGACCGAAGGCAAGCCGAAGGTCGTGGCGGTCGAGACCGTGGGCGGCGTCGCGCGGGGCGATCTTCTGCGGCTGGCGGCGGCGCTGGAGCGATCGAGCGAACATCCGTTGGCGGCGGCGATCGTGGCGGCGGCGGCGCTGGACGGTCTGTCGATGGCGGTCGCTTCGTCGTTCGATGTCGTGACTGGCAAAGGTGCCGTCGGCGAGGTCGACGGTCGGCGCGTTGCGATCGGTAATGCCAAGCTCTTCGCGGATCAAAGGATCGACAGCTCGGCACTGCAACCTATCGCGGATCGTCTGCGCGCAGAGGGGGCGACGGCGATACTCGTCGCGATTGACGGCGTTGCCGCTGGTGTCGTTGCCGTCGCCGACCCGATCAAGGCGACGACACCGGATGCGATCCGGCGGCTAAAGAGCGCAGGAGTTCGGGTCGTTATGCTGACCGGCGACAACGCGGTGACGGCGAACGCGGTTGGCGCCAAGCTCGGCATCGACGAGGTGATTGCCGACGTGCTGCCGGATCAAAAGGCTGCCGTTGTGGAGCGGTTGCGGCGCGAAGGGCGGCGGGTCGCGATGGCGGGCGACGGTGTCACGACGCCCCGGCGCTGGCCGCGGCGGACGTCGGGATTGCGATGGGAACGGGCACCGACGTGGCAATGGAAAGCGCCGGCGTCACATTGGTCAAAGGCGACCTCTCGGCCATCGTTCGTGCACGGGCGCTGTCGGCCGCGGTCATGCGTAACATCCGGCAGAACTTGTTCTTTGCCTTTGCCTACAACGCTGCCGGCGTGCCGATCGCGGCAGGCGTGCTCTATCCGGCGTTCGGGTTGCTCTTGAGTCCCATCATCGCCGCGGCGGCAATGGCGCTGAGTTCGGTCAGCGTCATCGCGAACGCGTTGCGGCTGCGGTCAGTGCGGATCTGAGCGCGTTCAGCCGCCGTGTATGGCGAAGGCGCTGCGCTTGCCGTCCCTAGCAAACAGCCAGACCGTGTAGCGTTCGTTCGGTTCGCCGGGCGCTTCCATGCCTGGCGAGTTCACGGGCATGCCCGGGACCGCGATGCCCAATGCTTTCGGCTTTTCCATGAGCAAGCGCTTGATGTCGGCAGCGGGTACGTGGCCCTCGATCGCGTAGCCGCCTGCAACACCCGTGTGGCACGAGGTGAGATCGCCGGGGACGCCGTACTTCGCTTTGATCGCCGCCATGTCCTGGCCGTCGTCGACCTCAGTTTTGAAGCCTGCCGCTTTCAAATGGTCGACCCATGCGCCGCAGCAGCCGCAACTTGGGTCTTTATAGACCGTGATCGACGGGTCCGCGGTTGCGGTGCAGGCTGGCGCAACGGTAAGGATCGCGGCGGTGGTCAGGAGTAGGTGACGGCGGTGGATCATTGGCCTAAGGCTCACTCTGCGGGCTCGGGGGTGCGCTTGATCCACCTGCCGCGAAAGACCAGGTTGAACAACCACCACATCGCGTATTTGAACCTGGGCCAGAATTTTCCGTCGGCCCAGTAGCGTTGTTCGATGGCGAGCATTGCGGGCGTCACGAACAGCGTCAGGAACGTCGAGAACGCGAGGCCGTAGACGATGGCGGTCGCGAGCGGCACCCACCATTCGGCGCTTGGGCCGCCGTAGTGGACTTCGCGGGTCACGAAGTCGACGTCGATTTTGTACATCAACGGCAGCAGGCCGAAGATCGCGGTCCAGGTGGTCAGCAGCACCGGCCGCATGCGCTGCACCCCCGTGCGCACGATCGCATCCATCGGCGGGAAGCCCGCATCGCGCAGATGGTGGAACGTGTCGATCAGCACGATGTTGTGGTTCACCATGACGCCGATTAGCGCCACGATGCCCGTGCCGGACATGATGACTGAGAACAGCTGCCCCTCGATCAACATCCCGAGCAACGCGCCGAACACGGAGAAGATGACGGCGGATAGAATGACAGCCGCATGCCAGAAGTTGTTGAACTGGATAATCAGGATGCCCCCGATCGCCAGCATTGCGATTGCGAAGGCGACGAGCAGAAACTGTGCGGATTCGTTCTGTTGCTCGTCGGAGCCGCGGAACTTGACGCGCACTTTGGTGTCGAGGCCTTCGGCCTCGATCCACTTGCGGATCTCGCCGATGCGTTCGGTGATGTTGAAGTTCTGCTCGGTGTTGACGTTCGCCCGGATCGTCCAGATGCGCAGGCTGTCGACGCGCTGCAGGCGGTTGACTTGCTGCTGCGCCTTGCGGGCGACGAAGTTTGTGATCGGCACGCTGCCGCCGGCGGTGTTGATGTATAGCTGATCGAGCGCGCCGATGCCGCGGTCGGCTTGCGGATAACGGACGCGAATGTCGATTTCGTTCTCGGAGTCGTCAGGGCGGTACTCGCCGACTTTGATGCCGTTCGTGACGAGCTGAACGGCGGCGCCGACGGTGCCGACATTGGCGCCAAAGCGCCCCGCTTGTTCCCGGTCGATCGTGAGGGCCCATTCGATGCCGGGCAGCGGACGCGAGTCCTCGATGTCGCGCAAGCCCGTCATGCCGTCCAAATGCTTGCGTACTTGGTTGGTGATCTTGTCGAGCAGTTGATAATTCTCGGAGCCGATTTCGATTTGGATCGCCTTGCCCGTCGGCGGGCCGCCTTGGGCTTCCGACAACTCCATGAAGATGCCGGGGATGGTGCCGAGCCGGCGTTTGACTTCGTTCCAAATCGGCTTTGACGGTCCGCGTTCGGCGTAGGGCTTCAACTCCATGGACAAGCGGCCGATCGTGTCGACCGGAACTTGGCCGCCGCCAAAGCCGCCGCCGCCGCCGCCACTTCCAGACACGGCGTAGACCGCAAGCAGGCCCGGGGTGCCGAGCACCCTTTGTTCGGCCAGGACAATGAGGTCACGCTTTTCGTCGGCCGAAAGGTTGCCGCGGGCTCGAACGAAGAGGCTTGCCTGGAAGGCGTCGGTTTCGACGAAGAATTCGACGCCGCGTCCAAACATGAAGAGTGCTGTGGTGATCGCAATGAGCGCTGCGGCGACCATCCCTAGGACAAGAAACGGGCGTTCCACCGCTTTCGTGACAAGTTTGGCATAGGCACCGACAAAGCCGCCAATGGCGTAGAGATCGCCCGATTCCGAGAGGTGAATTGCGCGCGCCGTCTGTGGGTGAACGTTGTCGGCTTTGCCGAAGAGCACGCCGATCGCCGGGAGAAAGATCAGTGCCACCACCATCGAGGCCGTCATGATGAAAATCATTGTGAGCGGCAGATAGCTCATGAATTTGCCCGACACACCCGGCCAGAACAGCATCGGGGCGAAGGCGGCGAGCGTCGTCGCGGTGGAGGACACGACCGGCCAGAACATACGCCGCGCCGCGAGTGTGAACGCTTCGCGCTTCGAGAAACCTTCGGTCAGTTTGCGGTCGGCGAATTCGACGACAATAATGCCGTTGTCGACGAGCAGACCCACGGTGATCAGCATGCCCATCATGATCATCATGTTCAGCGTGTAGCCGCCGAGCCACAGGCACATGAAGCCGATTAGGAACGAAGCGGGGATCGAGACGCCGACGATGAGGCCGGAGCGCAGACCCAGTGCCGCCACGACCACGACCATGACGAGCGCGATCGCAAGCAGGATCGCGTTCGTGAGGTGGGTCAGTTGCGATTCGATCCAGTTCGACGAGTCGAACGAGTAATCGACCGAAATACCGGCCGGGATCTGACTGCGCTGCGCTTCGATCAAGGTCTTCACGCGTTTGATCGTGTCGACGATGTTTTCGCCGATGCGCTTCGTCACTTCGATCGCGATCGCCGGGCGGCCGTTGAAGCGCAGGTAGGTGTTTGCATCCAGGAACGTGCGGCGCACGTCGGCGATGTCGCTCAAGGTCACGACGCTGTCGCCGCTGACCTTGACGGGCAGGCTCAATACGTCTTCCGGCGTTTCAACGAGGCCCGGCACCTTGACGGCGAAGCGGCCGCGGCCGGTGTCGACGTTGCCTGCTGGGATCAGCTGATTGTTCGCCGTCACGACACGGAACAGATCGCCGCTCGATACGCCATAGCTTTGCACGCGTGCGGGGTCAATCACGACCTCCAGAACTTCTTCGCGCTGTCCCGACAGGTCGGCGGACAAAACGCCGGGTATGCTTTCGAGTTCGCGTTCGAGGCGCTGGGCGGTGCGCAGCATCGTGCGTTCTTGCGCATTGCCGGAAAGCACGATCGAGATGACCGGTTCCAGCGCGATGTTGAATTCGTTGACCTGCGGTTCTTCGGCGTCTTGCGGCAGATCGGGGCGCGCGATGTCAACTTTTTCCTGAACGCGCTGCCTGGCGAGGTTCTTGTTGAAATTGACGTCGAACTCAAGCTGGATCGCCGCGTAACCTTGCGACGCCGTCGAGGTCATGCGCTTCAGACCTTCGACCGTCTTCAACTGCGTCTCGAGCGGGCGAACGATCAAGCGTTCCGCATCTTCCGGGGAAATTCCCGGGTGGAACGTGAGGACGCTGAAGAAGGGAACGGGTATGTCGGGGTCGGCTTCCTTCGGGATCGAGAAGTAGGCGACGGTGCCCATGACCAGCACCGCCACGAGTGCGCTCAGCGTCAGCCGCAGCCGCGCCAGCGCCCAATCGACGACGTGCATCATGACTGCGTGCCCTTGTCCTCGGGTGTCGCGTCGACTTCTTGACCGTTGGTCACGTATTCCTGACCGACGGTGATGATGGTCACCGTCTTCGGCAGGCCCGTGATCCAGACGCCGTCGGTGCCGTCGGCGACGATTTTGACGGGCACGAACTGCACTTTCTTCTGCGCGTCGACGATGCGCACGCCGATCGTGCCCTTGTCATCGAGCGACAGGATCGCGGGCGAGATGCGATGGGCTTCGACGGTCGCGGAGTTGACGTGAATTTCCGCGGTCACACCGTCGCGGATCTTGCCGTCGGGGTTTGGCACTTCAAGCTCGACGCGGAACGTACGCGTTGCCTGATCCGCGCTCTTGGCGATGAAGCGGACCTTGCCGTTCACGCGTTCGCCGGTGATGAGACCTGCCCAGCCGCTGTCGCCGATGTTGATTTTCTGCACGTCCTTCTCGGAGACTTGGCCCACGATCAAGAACGGATCCTGGTCGATCACCATCGCGCAAGGCTGGCCGGGCGCCAGGTAGTCGCCGACGTTCACCATGCGGTCGTCAACGAAGCCGTCGAACGGGGCTTTGATCTTTGTGTTTTCGAGCTCCTTCTCCATGCGCTCGACCTGCGCCTTTGCCGCTTGGAAGCGCGCGAGGTCGCCCGCCGTCGACGTGTCGGAGCGGAAGCCTTTTTCTTGGAGCTTCTTCGAGGCTTCAAATTGCAGCTGATATTGCTTCCGCGTCGCGCGGGCTTCGTTCAGCATTGCCACCCGCGCATCCACGTTCAATTCGCAGATCGTGTCGCCGGTCTTGACGGTCGCGCCCTTGTCGGCGCGGATCGCGGCAACCTTGCCAGAGGTTTCAGCGCGCAGTTGCACTTTGCGCAGAGCTTCGGTTTTGCCGCGGATCGTAAGTTCGCGCTGGCGCATCTCGGCGGTGATCGATTTGACGCGAACAGATGGCTTCTTCACCGCGCTCGCTCTTGCCTTGTCGTCCGCAGGTGCCTTGGGATCGGTGGCGGCCGATGCGGTGATGTCGACCTTCGCCGTGCCGCCCTTGGTTTCCTTGTCCGATCCGTTCAGTGCACCGGACGCGACCCACACCGCGAGAACGACAAAGATGATTCCTGCGGTCACGTACGAACGGCGAATCGGCGTGCGCGAACTGTTTTCGGTGTTTTGACTCATTGCACTCTCAATGATCCGGCGTTCGGATTATGAACTGCATACGTTGCAGAAAGGTCGCGAGGACTGCTGTCTTAGCGGGCGTTCTTGTTTTGATCTGGAAGAATCTTCGTACTGCGACGCCCAGCCACAAGCGTCGCCGCGCGGGTTTAGAGGAAAACCGCGCTATTGGGCAATTTACAATAGCGTGATCGGGGTACTTTCCGAATCTCCGACGGAAGTACTCCAAAAGGTGAGGGTCATGCTTAACGCAAGAGACGCAATCAAGCTCGCAACCCGTGCGTGAAAACGCAATGAAGAGTAAGAATATCCGCTAGAACCCTTGGCAAATTTCGCATTCTGTCGATACGGTCAGGCTCGTTTTTGGCGGCGGTTCGAGTCGGGACACTCGGTGCGCCGTTCTTCTCACCCCGGGGGAGAGCCACCTTGAAGAAGTTTGCAGCAACCGCACTTGCGGCGCTCGTTCTGTTTGCGCAGGCCGAGCTTAAGGCCGAAGCCGTCGGCAACGCATCGGCAATCATTCCAAACGCTTCGCAATCGGCGCAAGGCACGCGCAGCGATCTGCGTTTGCGAGACAATATCATTCGCAACGCCGAACTTGTAACCGCGGACCGCGGGGCACTTGAGGTGACCTTCAACGACGGTTCGAAGCTGACGATGGGTCAGAACTCGCGGCTCACCGTCGATGAATATGTCTATGGCCAAGGTGGCGCGAGCAAGCAAACCGTGCGTTACACGAAGGGTCTCTTCCGTTTCCTGTCCGGCTCTATTCCCAAGGACAACGTGAAGATCGACACGCCGACGGTCACCATCGGTATTCGCGGCACCATCTTCCGCACGTGGGTCGGTGAAGGCGGCGAAGGTGCGACGTCAGTTGAGTACGGCCCGAACGGCGAAACGTACGAAGTCGTGATGACCTCGAAGGCTACGGGGCAAACGATCGTGCTGAAGTCGGGTCAGAAGGTCGCTTTCGACAATCAGGGTGTGTTCGAAGGCATCGTCGACGGTCAGGTCGAAGGCTGCCAGTAAGGCGCCGACCTAATGTCGTTGAAGCAGATCTGGGAAATTTAAGGGGATTTACGATGAACGGTCAGATGCGCAACAAAGCTCGCCTCCTCGCGCACGCCTCCACGTTCGCAATTTTGGCTGCAGCCGGTCAGTTCGGCGTCGTCGCCGAAGCACAAGCCGCGTGCACCAACATCAACGGTACGACGGTGATCAACAGCGATATCGAGTGCGCTCGAGTTACGACCACCTCGACGGGCGACGTCACCAACAATGCCCGGATCGGCGAGCCCGTCGATGAGGACAACGCGGCGGCCTTCTTCGTGGGCGGTGAAGGCTCGCTTGTCGGGCAATTGATCAACAACGATACGATCACGGGCGGTGATGCGTTCTTTGGCGCGGTGACGATCGGTCAGGGCGGCTCCATCACTGGCGGCATCGTCAACAACGGCCAGATCATCTCGGGTTCGGGCAACGCGATTTCGGTTGGCTATTACACGATCGAGGGCACTTCCAGCGGCTCGTTGAGCGGCGGCATCACGAACTCCGGTGGCATCAATGGCGCCACCAACGGGATCGCCGCGATCGACGGCACGATGTCTGGCGGGCTCATCAACCACGCGAACGCGGTCATCTCGGGAGGCGACGCTGGGGTATTTATTGCCGACACCTTCACGAGCTGGAGCGGCGGCATCGACAACGATGGCAACATCATCGGTGACCAAGCCGGTATTCAAGTCGGCAGCTTGACCGGTACGGGGCTTGGCGACGTCGATTTCTCCGGCAGCATCGATAACGACGGCACAATCACTAGCTTGAATGGGCCCTCGGTCATCGCCGGCGGAAATACGTTTAGCGGCGGCATCTACAATCAGGGCCTCATCACGCAGCGCGACGCGACGGCCGCGGGCGGCGAGAACCCTTACGCCGGCGTTGGCATCCTCGTTTCGGCTGAGACTTTTAACGGTCCGATCCAGAATAGCGGTCAGATTATCGGTCTGGGCGGGCCCGCGATCTGGGTGACCCCGGAGAATGGGTCATTCAACGGCGACATCACCAACTTCAACGTGATTCAAAGCAGTGGCAGCGGCTCCGACGCGACGGCCGTGTTGATCGAAAGCGGCACGTACAATGGCAGCGTCACCAACTACGGCTATGTCAGCGGCGAGCAGAGCGGCGTCGTCATTCGGCCAGGTTCTTTTTTTGGCAATGTCACAAACGCCGGACAGATTTATGGCAACGGCGACAGTGGCCTCATCATTTCTTCGGACCTGATCGACGGGAGCGAAGGGGAGGGAGGTGTGGCGGCGGAGATCGTCAACAGAAACCTGATCCATGGCAACGTGACGGGCCTGGGCGTCTTCGGAACGAACGTCCACGCCAACATCACGAACGAGCGGCAGTCTCAGTTTGACCCGGAGGCCATCATCGAGGGCACCGGTGGGGTCGGCGTCAACATCGGTGCCTTC
>JANNEL010000721.1:0-3200 GCA_031378595.1 Alphaproteobacteria bacterium | reverse complement strand
GCGGAAATCGGGGGACTTTCGGTGACATTGCACCGGTTGGCGGCCGCGGCGTTCGGGCTCGCGCTTTTGGCGGGGTGCGCTAGCGTGGGCGATGGGGATTCGGGTTTGGGGGTTGGGGGTGTCGCTCAGCCGCCTGCGCTCACTTACCGGATCGTGCAGTCGCTCACGACGGAGGTGGGGCCCAGGCTTGCGGGCTCACCGCGGGAGGCGGTCGCGCGGGATTGGGCGGTGCGCACGCTCAAGGACCTCAAGTTTTCGCGCGTCACCGTCGAGCCGTTCAAGATCAAGGCTTGGGTGCGCGGCGCCGGCTCGGCGACGCTCGTCAGTCAAGGCAACCAAGAGCTTGCGGTGGCCGCCCTCGGCGGTTCGATCGCGACGCCGAAAGGCGGGATCACCGCGCCGGTCGCGTTCGTCGCTTCGTTCGACGATTTGCTGAACGCGCCGCCGGGCTCTTACACGGGCAAGATCGTGTTCTTGAACGATCGCATGACGCGCGCGAAGGACGGTGCCGGTTACGGCGTCGCCGTGCGCAAGCGGAGCCAGGGCGCGATCGAGGCGGGTAAGCGCGGCGCGCTCGCGGTCGTTATCCGCTCTGTCGGCACGGATTCGACGCGGTTTCCGCACGCGGGATACATGCACTACGACGATGCTGTGAAGAAGATCCCCGCGGCCGCTGTCTCGAATGTGGATGCGGACCAGATCGAGCGGCTTTCAGCGATGGGTTTGCCGGTCACGTTGAAGCTCGTGCTGCAGACGCGCGAAGTTGTCGATGCGCCGTGCGGCAATGTCATCGCCGATATCGTGGGCGTGGAGAAGCCGGACGAGATCGTGCTTCTGGCGGCGCATCTCGATTCTTGGGATTTGGGAACGGGGGCGATCGACGACGGTGCGGGTGTCGCGATCGTCGTCGCGGCAGCGCTTAGAGCTGCGGGGCCTGACCTGAAGCCGAAGCGTACGATCCGCGTGTTGCTCTCGGGCTCCGAGGAGTCGGGTGTTCATGGCGGCGAGAACTACGCGAAGGTGCATGGGGCCGATGCGCATGTGGTGGCGACGGAGGCCGACTTCGGGACCGGGCGCGTGTGGCGGTTTTCGTCGAAGGCGCCTGAGGCCGATTTGCCGTTCTTCGATGATGTGGCTGCGGGGTTGCGCGATCTTGGGGTCGAGCGCGGGAACAACGCGCCTGATGGCGGGGCGGATATCGGAGCGCTTGCCAAGAAGGGCGTGCCGGTCGTGGGGCTGACCCAGGATGGCACCACGTATTTCGATTATCACCACACGGCGAACGATACGCTCGACAAGGTCGAGCCCGCCGCGTTGGAGCAAAATGTGGAGGTGTACGCGCGGGTCGTGCGCGCGTTTGCGAACCGGTGACTTAGTTCGGCGTGGGTACCGGGGCTGGGCTTAGGAACTCGCGGACGGCACGGGCGGATTGGTCCGCCACTTCTTCCATCGGGATGTGGCCGACGTTGTCGTACTGGATCAGATTCGAGTTCGGGATCGCGCCGGCATAGGCCTCGCCCACATCGGGCGGAACGAGCGTGTCTTCCGCGCCCCAGAGGATGAGGGTGGGTGTCGCGATCTTCGCCGCGTTGTCTTGGATGAACGTGTCTTGATCGGTCTGGAAGCGTTTCAAGGTCGCGGCACGGGTGCCTTCGCGGCGGTTCAGTTCCCAGTAGCGGTCGACCATCGCGGGCGTCACCAGTTCGTCGTTGAAGATCGCTTTCTTCAGGCCATCTTCAAACAAGCTGCGCGGGGTTACGTAGAGCATGAGGTTTTGAATGATGGGCATGCGGGCGAGGCGAAAGCCAAGGCCCGGGTCGCGCGGGGTCGCCGAAGGAAGGCCGCCGGCGTCGACCAGGATGAGGTTCGTCAGGCGCTCGGGGTGTTCGATCGCAAAGCGCGCCGCGACGCCGCCGCCCATCGAATTGCCGGCGAGCGCGAACGGCGCGAGCTTCAAGGTGGCGGTGAACTCGTAGACGAACTTCACCATGCCCTCTTGGCTGTAGTCGTCGCCGGGGACGGGCCCGGTCAGCCCGTGGGCTGGCAAGTCGACGCTGATGACGCGGAACTGATCGGCGAGCGCTGCGACCCACGGCTCCCAGGTGTGGAGCGAGGCGTTCGAGCCGTGCAGCAGAACGAGCACGGGCCCCAAGCGTTGGCCTTGGTCGCGGAAGTGGACGTTGGCGCCGGAGGGAAGCGTGATGAACTGCGAGGCGCCTTGGCCGTATTTGGCGACGAGCATGGCGGCTGGAACATCGGGGTCGCGGAAGGCTGCGAGCAAACCTGCGCCGAGGATCGCGAGGACCGCGATGAGGATCAACAGTCCGCGAAAGAAACGCATGTTACCAAGTCCCGCTCTTGCGGCGGCCTGTGTCGCCGCCAAGCCAATCGTCGTCCGCATCGGGGCCGGGATCGTCCGGCGCCCGCGGCGGGCCGTTGAAGATGGGCTCGTCGCGCGTGGGGGTGACATCGCGCATAGTGTCGCTGGCGCCACGCGCGGGCGGGCGAATGTCGTCAACTTTGAGTGCGTCGCGGTAGAGGACGTTCGGGTTTTCGCTGCCACCCGCGTAGGCGGCGGCGGTTTCGGTTGGCGACATGGTTTCGACCGTGCCGCGGGAACCGGACTGCCAGCTCAGCGTATCGAACGCGCCGCAGCTGACGCAGGTCGCCGCCCAATCCGAGTGGGTGCGGGCGCAAGCGGAGCACGCCCAGTGCGCGTCGCGAGGTGCGCGTTGTGCGCGGGTCGTCCATTCGCGGGCGGCGAGGCTTTCTTCGCTGCCGAAGCCTTGCTCGACGTCGGCCATCAGCAGGCATGCGCGGGCGACGGGGAAGCGTTCGGCGAGCGGACGCAGGGTTTCGCGGGCCTCTTCGAAGCGGCCTGCGGCGAGCGACACGGCGGCGCTCAGAATTTGGCTTTCCGGATGTTCCGGATTCATGCCGGCGAGTGCGGCGAGACGCTTGCCGCGCGCACTTGGAGGTTCTTCGGGTTTGAGTGCGCCATAGGCTTTCGCAAGATCGGGATGCGGTTCTTGCGCCCAGGCGGTTTCGATGAGGCTTGCGGCTTTCCACTGGCGGCCTTGGGTGGCGTAGTGGTTAGAGTCGATGTGCGCTGCGGGTGAGAATCGGGGTGCGTGGGTCATCGCTTGTTGTGCGCGGGCGAGCGCGCCTTCGGCGTCGCCATTGCGTTCGGCATCGTTCGC
>JANNEL010000717.1:0-1655 GCA_031378595.1 Alphaproteobacteria bacterium | reverse complement strand
ACGAAATCGACCCAAGCTGAGACACTTAAACGTCACCTTTACCGCGCGTGAGCCATGGTTGGTCCCAAGATAAACCAAAAAACGGTGGGGCCCAGAAATGGCGCATACGACGCTTATTGTTGACGACGATCCGACGCAACGTCGGCTCATGCAGGCGCAAGCCGAGCGGTGCGGGTTTCAGGTTCTGCTGGCATCATCTGGCCAAGAGGCGCTCGACGTTTTGAGCGGGCCTAAGGGGGCCAATGTGAGCCTGGTTCTGCTCGACCTGGTGATGCCGGGTTTGGACGGTCTTGGCGTGCTGCAGCAGCTGCGGCCGACGCATCCCACGCTGCCCGTGATCGTGCTCACCGCGCAGGGCGGGATCGACACGGCGGTCGGTGCGATGCGGGCCGGGGCGGACGACTTTCTGGTGAAGCCAGCGTCTCCGGAGCGCATTCAGGTTTCGATGCAGAACGCGCTGAAGCTGAAGGCGCTGACCGGCGAAGTGCAGCGGCTGAAGAAGGTCAACGACGGGCGCTTGAGCTTCGGCGACCTGATCGCCGAGAGCCCGTCGATGCGCGTGGTATTGCGTATGGCCGAACGCGCGGCGCCGTCGACTATCCCGATCCTGATCGAGGGCGAAAGCGGCGTCGGCAAAGAGGTTGTCGCGCGGGCGATTCAAGGTGGCTCGGACCGCTCAGGCAAGCCGTTCGTTGCGGTGAACTGTGGCGCCATTCCCGACACGCTGATCGAGAGCATTCTGTTCGGGCACGAGAAGGGTTCGTTCACGGGCGCAAACGACAAGCATATGGGCAAGTTCCAAGAGGCGAGCGGCGGCACGCTGTTCCTTGACGAAATCGGCGAGCTTCGGCTCGACATGCAGGTGAAGCTGCTGCGCGCGATTCAAGAAGGTGAAGTCGATCCGGTCGGCGCGAAGCGGCCGGTGAAGGTGGACATCCGCCTGATCTCGGCGACGAACCGCAATCTTCAACAGCAGGTGCAAGAGGGCAAGTTCCGCGAGGATCTGTTCTATCGCTTGAACGTGTTCCCGATCGCCCTGCCGCCGCTTCGCGACAGGCGGGAAGATATTCCGGGCTTGGTTGCGCATTTCATCCGCCGCTTTGCGGTCGAAGAAAACAAGAAGCTGGTCGGCATCGAGCCTGCGGCGCTTGAGATGCTCTCGAGCTTCAACTGGCCGGGCAATATCCGCCAGCTTGAGAACACCGTGTTCCGGGCGGTGGTTCTCTGCGACGGCGATTGCTTGCGGGCGGGCGATTTTCCGCAAGTGGCGAGCCAGCTCGGCATTGCGGTTCGTTCCACGCATTTCGACGACGACGTCGAGGGCGCTCGCCCAAGGTACGTCCCGATTGCGGCTCCGCCGCATGCGCCGGCGCTGGAAGCCGGTGCCGGGAACCGCGAAGGCTTGAACGTCGTCGGCGTGGACGGGCATTTGCGCAAGCTCGAAGAGATCGAGTTCGAACTGATCCGCTTTGCGATCGAAAAATACGAAGGGCACATGTCGGAAGTCGCGCGCCGGCTCGGCATCGGACGCTCCACGCTCTACCGCAAGCTCAAGGAATTGGGCATGGAGGGGCTGGAAGCCGAAGAAGACGGCAACGAGACACCGCGCGCCGCCAGCGCATAGCCGTTTCTATTTCCGCAACCCGAGCGCCGCG
>JANNEL010000704.1:0-2901 GCA_031378595.1 Alphaproteobacteria bacterium | reverse complement strand
TCATCCTTGCGGGCGCCTCGATCCGCCACGTTGAAGCGTCGAGCCCCGAGCAATTCTTGCGCGGCCTCGAACGCGCCGTGCGCCACGCGGTGCCCCCGCCGACCGCCGTTGTGGTGAGTTACCCATCGAATCCGACCGCGCAAGTTGTCGACATCGACTTCTACAAAGACGTCGTCGCGTTTGCGAAGACCAAGGGTCTGTGGGTGCTGTCTGATCTTGCCTACGCGGAGATCTACTTCGGTGACAAGGCCCCGCCTTCGATGCTGCAAGTGCCGGGCGCGAAGGACATCGTCGTCGAATTCAACTCGCTCTCGAAGACCTACGCGATGCCCGGATGGCGAATGGGCTTCGCCGCCGGCAACGAAAAGCTGATCCACGCGCTCGGCCGCATCAAATCCTACCTCGACTACGGCGCCTTCACGCCGATCCAGGTCGCCGCCGCCGCCGCGTTGAACGGCCCGCAAGACTGCGTCGACGACATGCGCGCAATCTACAAGGGCCGCCGCGATGCCTTGGTCGAGAGTTTCGCGCGCGCGGGCTGGGTCGTGCCATCGCCGGAGGCATCCATGTTCGCGTGGGTGCCGATCCCAGAGGCGTTCCGCCACCTGGGCTCACTGCAGTTCTCGAAGCTGCTGCTTGAGCACGCAAAGGTCGCGGTCGCGCCCGGTATCGGCTTCGGCGAATATGGCGACAGCCACGTGCGCATCGCGCTGGTCGAAAACGAACAACGCATTCGCCAAGCCGCGCGCAACGTACGCAAGTTTCTGACCGCAGGCCCCTCGATCGTCGAGGCGCGCACTGCTCGCGACGCGGCGCAATGACGGCGCTTCGTGTTGGCGTCGCAGGCCTAGGCACAGTCGGTGCTGCTGTCGCCCGCATCATTGTTGAGCATGGTGTGGCACTTGGCCCCCGCAGTGGCCGCACGCTGGAGCTGACAGCCGTCAGCGCGCGAGACAAACGCAAGGACCGTGGCGTGCCGCTTGGCAAAGCCGAATGGTTCGACGATCCCGTCAAGCTCGCGCAGTCCGCCCCGATCGACGTCTTCGTCGAACTGATCGGTGGGGAAGGCGGCGCCGCGAAGGCTTCCGTGGAGGCGGCACTCGCTCGCGGCATCCCGGTTGTGACCGCCAACAAAGCTCTGCTCGCACATCATGGTGCGGCGCTTGCGAAAACCGCCGAAGGCAAGAACCTCGCGCTCAACTTCGAGGCGGCCGTCGCAGGTGGCATCCCGATCATCAAGGCCCTGCGCGAAGGCCTTGGCGCCAACCAGATTGAGCGCGTCTACGGCATTCTGAACGGCACCTGCAACTACATCCTGACGACGATGGAAGCGACAGGCCGCACGTTCGCCGACGTGCTCGCCGAAGCGCAGAAGCTGGGCTACGCCGAAGCCGACCCCACCTTCGACATCGGCGGCATGGACACCGCCCACAAGCTCTGCCTGCTGGCAGCGGCCGCATTCGGTAACGCGCCAGCCCTCGACGGCATCCACGTCGAAGGCATCGAACGTGTGAGCATCGCCGACATCACGTTCGCGCACGAGTTCGGCTACCGCATCAAGCTGCTGGGCCTTGCAACGCGCACGGCCGCCGGCATCGAACAGCGCGTCCATCCAGCCATGGTCCCGCTCGGCACACCGCTCGCCGACGTCGACGGCGTCTTCAACGCGGTCGTTGCCGAAGGCAACCTCGTTGGCAAGTCCGTATACGAAGGCCGCGGCGCAGGCGCCGGTCCAACGTCGTCCGCCGTGATGGCCGACTTGTTGGACATCGCGCGCGGCGTCCGCATGCCGACGTTTGGCGCGCCCGCCTCGACGCTGAAGCGCCCCGTCATCGTGCCGGTGAGCGAGCACGTCGGTCCCTGTTATCTCCGCTTCACCGTGATCGACCGCCCCGGCGTCATCGCCGTGCTGTCGCGCTGCCTCGCCGATCAAGCCGTCTCGATCGAAAGCATGTTGCAGCGCAGTCGCGCACCGGGCGAAGCGGTACCTGTCGTCATGATCACGCACGAAGCGCGCGAAGCGTCCATGACCAAAGCACTACAGTCCATCGTCGCAGCCGGCGTCGTGGCCGAGCAACCGGTCATGATAAGAATGGAAAAATTCTAAGAGGGGAAACATGAAAGACGTCCACCAAGACGCCACTGGCCTAGAGCGCATTCTAACGCTCGAACTTGCGCGCGTGACCGAAGCGGCAGCCATCGCCGCCTACGAACAAGTCGGTCGCGGCAACGAACACGACGCCGACAAAGCCGCCGTCGATGCGATGCGCACCGCGCTCAACCTCTGCAACATCGACGGCACCGTCGTCATCGGCGAAGGCGAGCGTGACGAAGCCCCGATGCTGTTCATCGGCGAAAAGGTCGGCACCGGCAAAGGCCCGAAGGTCGACATCGCGCTCGACCCGCTGGAAGGCACGACGCTCAGCGCTAAAGCAATGGCGAACGCGCTCGCGGTTGTCGCGATCGCTGAGGGTGGCAGTCTGTTACATGCACCCGACACCTACATGGACAAGATCGCGATTGGCGGCGGCTACCCTGAAGGCATCGTCGACCTCGACGCCGACCCGCGCGATAACATCAATGCTCTTGCGAAAGCAAAGGGTGTACCCGCGCGCGAAATTACGGCCTGCATCTTGGACCGTCCGCGCCATGCCGACCTGATCGCAAAAGTGCGCGAAGCCGGCGCTTCGATCCATCTGATTTCCGACGGCGACATCGCGGGCGTCATCCATTGCAGCGACCCCGACACCGGCATCGACATCTACATGGGCCAAGGTGGCGCGCCGGAAGGCGTGCTCGCGGCAGCGGCGCTCCGCTGCGTCGGCGGCCAAATCCAAGCCCGCCTCGTCTTCCGCAACGACGACGAACGGGGCCGCGCCGCCCGCATCGGCATCACGAACC
>JANNEL010000701.1:0-4669 GCA_031378595.1 Alphaproteobacteria bacterium | reverse complement strand
CTCAACAGCTACCGCCTTTCAAAGTCAGCAAGAGCGGGCGAGACGCCCGCGCTCCCAGACTAAGCCGCCGCGGCTTCCTTCACGCGCATCAGGCGTTCCGGGGGGAACTCCACCCAGATTTTCGAGCCGATGCCTTTGGTGCTTTCGATGCGCAGCAGGCCTTGGTGGGCTTCGATCAGGCCTTTGACGATGGGCAGGCCTAAGCCCGTGCCGTGGCCTTCGACGGTTTCCACGTCGGTTGCCTGCACGAACGGTTCCAGCGCTTCGGTCTGTTCTTCTGCGGTCATGCCGATGCCGGTGTCTTTCACGCCGAGCGCCACGCGGTTGTTCGCTTGCACTTCGCAGAACATCACGGCGATGCCGCCGGGCTTCGAAAACTTCACCGCATTCGAGGCGAGGTTGAGCAGGATCTGCTTCACCGCGCGTTCGTCGGCGCGCACGATCGCGTCGTGCTTGAGGTCGATCATCACACTCACATGTGCTGCCGCCGCCATCGGCTCGACGAAGCGCAGCACGTCGGCCGCGACGTCGGAGAGACGAACCGGCGCGGCGTTGAACTCGCGCTTGCCCGCTTCGATCTTGGCCAGGTCCAGCAAGTCGTTGATCATCTTCAGAAGATGCGCGCCGGAGGCCGCGATGTCTTCCACATAGCCCGCATAGCGCTCCGGCATGATGGGGCCGAAGGTTTCTTGGCGGATCAAATCCGAATAGCCGATGATCGAGTTCAACGGCGTGCGCAGCTCGTGGCTCATCGAGGCCAGGAAGTCGCTCTTGGCGCGGTTCGCGCGGATGACGGCGTCGGCCAGCGCCTCGTTCTCAAAGCGCAGCTGAAGCATGTCGTGGATGTTGCGGGCGGTCGCGCGGCCGTAGCGCAAGAGCAGCGCCGCAAACAGCGGGAAGACGATCGAGAACACCTGCGCCAGCGCGCCTTCATGGGTGAGGAACGCGCTCCAGATCGTGACGGTGAGCGTCGCCAGCGACGAGCACAGCAGCCTAAAGTTCGCGGCGGTGAGGAAAAACATCGCCACGATAACGCCCAAGGCCAAGATGCACAGGATCGCTTGGTTGACCGTGTTGCCCGGATCCCAAAACACCCACACGAGGCTGCCCCACACGAGCCCGTGCGCGACCATGTTCGCGTATTGCATGGACAGCCACGTCTGCGCCGGGTGGCGCGCGGGATGGCTCAGGTAGTAGCGCAGCAACGCGAGCGCGCCGAACGACCAGACGGCCTGCGCCAAGACCCACGCGATCGAGATCAGCGGATCGGTGTGGCCGAGCGTCGGCCAAAGCCCACTCATGATGACGGCGATGCCGATCGCGAAGGGGATGCCGTCGACGTATTGCAGCCACGTGCCAAAGCCCAGCCGGATAATCTCCTGCTCGATCTTGGCGGCGGTCTCGGCCGCTGCGGCTGCTTTAACGGCGTTGGCAGACATGCGACCAAGCCTACGCCCCTCCTCTAAGAATTCCGTTAGACTTGGCCCGATGAACCCCTTTACGCTTCGTTTGCGTTTACCGACTGCACCGCCGAAAACCTGAGGTTCGTGAATGCGTGCCATACTTGCTGCAATCCTAATGCTCACAATTTCTATGCCCGCGTTGGCCATCTTCGCGATGGTGCCGGCGGACCGCGTGGACGAGGTTCCGGTCGAGCGGTTGCTCGCGAACCTCGAGCGGAACGCGCAGGGGCTTGAGCCGGCGGCCCGGCTGCGCGCGATCGGGCGTTTGCATTTGCTTGCGTATCTGCGGCGTGCGGCGAGCCTTCCCGTCTATCGCGAACGCGGGGACACGGTTGCGGAAGGTCACATCGACGATTGTGCGAAACTGGATGCGCAAGTCTCGGGCAAGGGCTCGCGCGACAACTTCCCGCCCGCCAAACCCGGCGAGCGATGCGAGGCCAGGACCTATACGTTGGGCCCGAAGCGCGAGGTTCCGGCCGGTGCATTCGACGGCCCACGGGGCATGGATCAGCATTTGGTGGCGGCGATTGGCGCTTACGAGCAGGCGCGCCGATTGGAGCCCGGAAACCTGCGCGGGCGCGTGGCGCTGGCGTTCGGGTACGATCGCGCGGGGCGGTGGCGCCAAGCGCGCACCGAGCTCAGGTATGTGATGTATCAAGGCTTGAAGCGGATTCCGCCGCCGGCAGGCTTCGACGCCGGCGGGCGAAGTTCCGACTGGGACACGCACACAGTGGTGAGCGAGGCGGTGGAGCACTTCGACGCGATCGCGAAGCTTTGGACGGACAGGCGGCTGATCGCGCGGGTGAGGAAGCGGCTGACAGATTCGCCGCCGGCGATGTATGTGACGCCGATCTTGGTGCCGCTGAAGCGCGAGGTGCCGTTCGACGCGCTCGTCGATCGCACGTCGAAAGTGGCGTTCGACTTCTCCGGCCAGGGGCTTCGCCTGCAAGCCGGCTGGCTGACGGCGGATGCGGCGTGGCTGGTGTGGGATCCGAAAGACAAGCGCATCGTCACCAGCGGGTTTCAGCTGTTCGGCTCCGTCACCTGGGTCGCGTCGTGGGACAACGGCTACAACGCGCTTGGCGCGCTGGACGACGACGGCGACGGCGCGATCTCAGGCGCGGAGTTGGACGGGTTGTCGCTCTGGCACGACCGCGACGCCGACGGCGTGTGCGACGCGGGCGAGGTGAAGCCGGTGGCGGACCACAGCATCGTGTCCCTCACCTATGCGCATGAACGCGTCGGTGACGATCTATGGGTGAGCGAGGCGGGCGTCACGTTCGCAGACGGCGAGACGCGGCCGACGTACGATTGGCTGCTGCGCGATGGGTTGATTCAGGCGGCGGATTAAGCCACGCGCCGGTGCTTTGGAAGCGCTGCCAATGGGAACACGAAGCTCACGAAGGTTGCACGAAGGGCACGAAGAGGTTTGTGGCGCGCATTGGTGGTTGGGCGCTGACCCGCGTTGAATCGGCGCTTCGCGCCAAAGGGAGATTGAGCGGCTGTTGGGCTATTTGGCTGCGTGCGGCGTCTTGGTGGCCTTCGTGCAACCTTCGTGAGCTTCGTGTTCCTCTTAACAACGCCTCCATCGCGCCGGCGCGTGTGAGTCTACGCCACCGCTTGGATCGCGGCGCTGTTGGCGATGATTTTGGCGACGAGTTCGTCGATTTCCTCCGGTGTTGCGTCGCGGTCGGCGATCGCTTCGCTCACGTGCTTGTAGGCGTCGTTGACGAGGCGGATCACTTGCGCGCCCGTTGTAATCGCGGTGGGGAGGGTCGCGATGATTTGGGTGAGGAGGCTTATGGCGGCGGTGGCGTTCATGGGATTGGTCCTTTCAGTTTGGTTTGCGCTTGCGCGACGGCCTCTTTGACGTTTTGGATGGCGATGAGGGCGGCGATCAATTGGCCTTCGTCCGCCGTCTCGCCGTTCAGCACGGGGGTTGCGGCAGCGATGGCCTTGGTCGCGGCCGCTTCGACGGTTTTGATTTTCGTCCAGAGGTTCGCGTCGCGGCAGAGTGGGCCGACCGTGGTTTCGGCCTCGCATGCGGGCAGGCGCGCGTAGATCAGGATCGCTTGCTGCGTCGCCTCGTACGCCGTCAGCGCGATCTTTGCGGCCCGCCTGGCGTCGCCGTCCGCGTTCAGCGGTTGGAGCAGTGCGCAGGCGGCGAGCAGGACCGCCATCGTGGCGGCGGCGAATGTGTTCAAGATGGTTCTCATGGGCTAAGCGCTCCACGTCAGCGCGTTTTGCGCACGCGCGCGGCCGTACCAGGCGAGCAGGCCGCCTGCGACGTTTGCTACGCCTACGATCAGGTCGGCGAGTTGATCCTGGAGAGCTGCGTCGAGCTTCAATCCGGCGAGGGTTGCAGCGCCGGCGCCAAGCGCCACGATCGAACCCCAGACGGATTTCGACTGCCACCAGACTTTGGTGCCGTTCATGTCAGTTTCCTTTTTCGGTTGGGAGGGCGGCTTAACGCTTCACTCTGTCCCCGCGCGAGCCGTCACGGCGCGGGGATGGTTGGAACGCTGCAATTCGAAACGCCAAGACGCCAAGGTGCTCTACGCAATCGGCGGCGCATGTGCCCGTGGCAGCCGCCCTATTGTTTCCCGCAAAGCCGCAAAGGCGCTAAGGAGAGGAGACCCGGCGCCGCAGGCGCCATTCAGAGTTTGATTGGCGCTTCGCGCCGAAAGAAGTCCCTCTTACTTCTTTGCGGCTTTGCGTCTTTGCGGGAAACAAGTCAGCGTGCGTCGCACGCACAGGCGGCGCCTGCCGGGCTGAGCACCTTGGCGCCTTGGCGTTTCAATCTTGCGGCGTTTGCGCGTGAGCCTCAGCCCACGAGCAGGCGCAGCGCTTCCTGGTATTTTTCCGACGTCTTGGCCAGCACGTCGGGTGGGAGATGCGGGGCCGGGGCTTTTTTGTTCCAGGGTTGGGTTTCGAGCCAGTCGCGCACGAATTGTTTGTCGAACGAGGGCGGGCTGATGCCGGTGCGGTAGCCGCTCACCGGCCAGAAGCGCGAGGAGTCGGGGGTCAGCGCTTCGTCGATGAGATGCAACTGGCCCGCGGCGTCCGTGCCGAACTCGAACTTCGTGTCGGCGATGATGATGCCGCGCGTGGCGGCGTAGTCGGACGCCTCCTTATAGAGGCGCAGCGACGCATCGCGCACGGCGGCGGCGTATGTTGTGCCCACGATCTTGGCCGCTTCGTCGAAC
>JANNEL010000690.1:0-1876 GCA_031378595.1 Alphaproteobacteria bacterium | reverse complement strand
CCACCGACCGAGTCCGTTTGAGCCCGCGCGCGCAGGCCCGCACGCGAGATCTCCAGCATCTGTCGTGCGATTGCGTGGACGTTTGTGTGGCGGAACGGCGTCTTTAGGCCGAGCTTCGGCACCGCCTCACGCAAGGCGCTGCGTTCTTCGTCGGTCCAGTCTTTGACCAGGTCCCACGCGGCGTCGAGCGCGGTGCCGTCGTAGTAGATACCTGTCCAGAGTGCGGGGAGCGCGCAGATGCGGCGCCACAGGCCGCCGTCGGCGCCGCGCATTTCCAGGAACTGCTTCAGGCGCACTTCGGGGAAGATTGTCGTCAGATGATCGGCCCAGTCGGACATCGTGGGTTCGACCTTTTCCAAACCCGGCAGCTTGCGGGCCATGAAATCGCGGAAGGATTGGCCCGCCGTGTTGAGGTACTTGCCGTCGCGGTAGATGAAGTACATCGGCACGTCGAGCGCGTAGTCGACGTAGCGCTCGAAGCTCATTCCGTCTTCGAACACAAACGGCAGCATGCCGGAGCGCGCGTTGTCGACGTCGGTCCAAACGTGGCTGCGGTACGAGAGGAAGCCGTTGGGCACGCCTTCGCGAAACGGCGAGGCCGCGAACAATGCCGTCGCGATCGGCTGTAGTGCGAGACCGACGCGGAATTTCTTGACCATGTCGGCTTCGGATGAGAAGTCGAGATTCACCTGGATCGTGCAGGTGCGGAACATCATCTCGAGCCCGAGGCCGCCAACGCGGGGCATGTAGTTCTTCATGATCCCGTAGCGGCCCTTCGGCATCACGGGCACGTCGTCGAGACGTGCGGTCGGGTGGTAGCCCAAACCGAGGAAGCCCGCGCCAATTTCCTTCGCGACCTGGCTGACCTGGTCGAGATGTTCGTTCGACTCGGCACAGGTTTCGTGGATGCTTTTCAGCGGTGCGCCGGAGAGCTCGAGTTGGCCGCCGGGCTCCAAACTGATCGCGCCGCCGCCGGCGTGCTTCAGCCCTATGATGTTG
Organism: Alphaproteobacteria bacterium; assembly: GCA_031378595.1. Classification (GTDB taxonomy): domain Bacteria; phylum Pseudomonadota; class Alphaproteobacteria; order Micropepsales; family Micropepsaceae; genus SZUA-430. The sequence continues at coordinate 877 of JANNEL010000690.1, read as the reverse complement.
GCGCCTTCGTTGATCGGGTCCCAGCCGAAGCGTTGCAGGCCTTCCAGCATCGCGCGGATGCCGGGCTTGCCCTCGTAAGGCAGTGGCGCCAGCGTCTTCAGGTCGTAACCGAATTTTTCGTGCTCGGTGCCGATGCGCCATTCGCTCTTCGGCTTTACGCCTTTGGCGATGGAGCCGATCAGGTCGGCTTTGGATGTGATCGGACCGCCGCCTGCTTGCGGAACGGACATGAAGGCACCTCGATAGCGATACCTTCATGTAGGGGGCGAAACCCCACCCGCGCAAGGGGTGAAAGGATTAACCCCAGTCGCCCAGCGTTGATTGCCAGATCGCGATCGCGGCGAGAGCGGCGGTGTCGGCGCGCATGATGCGGGGGCCGAGCGAGACGGGCACAACGAAGCTCAGTGCACGGATCATTTCGCGTTCCACCGGATCGAAGCCACCTTCCGGTCCGGTTAGAATTGCCCAGGCACCCCTGCCCGCTTTCGCGAGCGCTTCGGCAGCCGGCAGTGCGTCGCCGGCTTCATCGCAGAACATGACGCGGCGCTCGGCCGGCCAGTGCGTGAACACATTGTCCAAACGCACCGGTTCGTCGATCGCGGGTATGTCGAGGCGGCCGGATTGTTCGGCGGCACCCATCGCGTTCGCCAGCATCCTGTCTTGGTTCACGCGATCGACGATCGTGCGCCGCGTGATGACGGGACGAATGCGCGCGACGCCGAGTTCGGTCGCCTTTTGCACGAGGTAGTCGAACGGCGTGCGCTTCACCGGTGCCGCGAGTAGATGCAGATCGGGCGCGTTTCGTTGCGGGACGGTTTGGTGTTCGACATCGACGGTCACGGTGCGCTTTGCGATGTCGGCGACCCGGGCGCGCCAT
>JANNEL010000673.1:0-8234 GCA_031378595.1 Alphaproteobacteria bacterium | reverse complement strand
CGACATGCACAAACTGCAAATCGGCGAAACGGTGCCGGAGTGCCTCGAAGGCGACCTCAGCGTCGAGCGCCGCGGCCGCGAGGGGCTGATCAAGGCGATCGAACTCTGCGAAAACAAGAAAGACTACGTGTCGCGCGACTTGCTGCGCGAAATCCTCGAGGACACGGAAGACCACATCGACCACCTCGAAACCCAACTCGACTTGATCGAACAAATGGGCTTGCAAAACTACCTGCAATCCCAAGCGGGCTGAGCCCCCAAAATGCAAGGCGCCGGGTGTTACGACCCGGCGCCCGCTGTCACTCTCGATGAGTGAGCTTAGATGTACCGCACGTCCATCACGCGGCCCGTAAACGGGTTCACCCGCAACATCACCGGTCGGCCGCGATAGTTGAACGCGAAGGCTCGATAACCAAAGCCCCCACGCGCCTTCTGCACATTGCGCACACCGTAGTAGCCCTGGGCTTCCAACCGGCGCGTCAGCTGCCAATAGTTGAGCGGCTGATGGAACCGGTACTGCTGGCCGTAGTTGCCGTAGCCCCAACCACGCTCCCAACGGTCGAAATTGCCGAAGTGAAGCTGGAAGTTGAAGTTGCGGTTGCCGCGGAACCGGCGGTCGCCGTCGAAGCGGCGGTCATCGAACCCGCGCTCGCCGCCCCATCCGCGATCGCCGCGGCGGTCGTTGAAGTCCTGATCATTGGCATCGAAGTATTCGTCACGGTAGCCGCCTTGCGGACCGCGCGGCCCCTGGTTCCACTGGCCCTGACCCGGCTGCGGGTCCTGCGGACCATTGTGCGGCTGGTTGTAGCCCGAGCCCTGAGGCTGACCCTGGTACGGCGCATCGGCAAGCGCCGCGGCCGAACCCAAAAGGCTGATCGTCAAAGCAGTGATGGCAGTCGTTGCAAGTTTGCGCATCTGATTTCGTCTCCACGTCAAAGGGGGAACATCCGACCCTTGGACACGAAGATAGGGACACCCGCATGAACGTTAGAGCGGCGCGCCCATTCACCAGCCGTTCACCGCTGCGGATTTGCGCCATTCGCGGATGAACGAATGACAACCGTCGATCACGCCTGCGAGCGTCTAAGCCGCGGCCTGAGAAGGCGCCGCAACGGCCGCCAAATGCGCTTGCGCAATCCGCGCCAGCGCTTCGTGTTCGAGCGCATAGGTGCTCCAGCGAATCTTGCGGCCCGTTTTGTCGCGCGCCGCAAACTGGCCTTCCCATGTTGGCCCCGCACTCACGAGATCGCGCCAGAGAATCGATCGGCTGCGAAACGCGCCATGCCAGGTGAAGCGTTCGCAGTCCCACGACCAGCGATGCGTGCTCAAAATCGCCAGCGCAAGAAAGCCCAGCGTAAATCCCGCAACAAGTCCGAGCCACCATCCATCGGAGCCGGGCACCGCCAGCGATTCCGGATTGAGAATGCCCCACGCGAGAAACGCAACCGCACATGCGCCGCATAGGCCCGCGACGACGATCAGCTTCGGCGACTGCACCGTTTGCCCCGCTGCCTCGTTCATCGAAACGTCGCCGTGCCGCGTCGCGACCCGCGTGAGCAACAACGTCGCCCCCGCGATCGCGCCCAGAATGACCGCCTTCACGGCCCCCTTCAGCGCGGCGATGGACGCCAGTTCCTCAGCCCAAGTCCAGAAATCGCTCATCTAGAAATCGTCGTCATCGTCGAGTTCGACACCGTCGTACGTAGTGACGATCGCGCCGGTCTCATCGTCGCGGCACACGCCGGAGAGCGCGCGCATCGATAAATCGCGATCCGACTCCCAAAGGGCGTAGTGCAAGCGCATCCGCGCTTCGATGCATTGGTTACGCGACTCGAACTGCTGATACGGCTGCCATTGGCCGTAAGGCGGTGGATTCTGCGAGTAGGGCGCCGGCTGCACCAACAACACCCAAGGGTTCGCCAACGCTGTCCCCGCACAAGAAAACAAGAAAAGGCCCGCGCCGGCCGCCGCGAGAAGTTGTTTCTTCATGTTCGTGGACTCGCCTTGTTCGGTCGCCATTCTAAACGCCACAGCGTTCCCCGCAAACGCCGCGGTAACGTCTCGTTAAGCGTCGGGTTCTTTCAAATCGCGCGCTTCCGGCAAACGGCGCGTTAGGGGGCTTGGTGGCAGCATCGGGGTTCGCGAGTTCCGAGGACCACGACGATGACGACCACCGGCCGTATCGCGCTGCTTTTGCTGAGCACTTGCGCGTTGCCCTTGCCCGCGCAAGCGCAGTCGTGGATCTACGGCGTAGCGGAGCGTGAGGTCGCAGAAGCCGAAAACGGTGACGTCTGGTACGCCGGCGAAACGCAGGAAGACACGGTAACACCGGCGGGCCGGCTGAGACCAAGGCCTACCCCAACACCCACGCCTACGCCGGCGCCGCCCCCCGCGCCTGGCAGCGGCGTCCTGGTCGCCATCGTCGACACGGGGATCGACCTCGACCATCCGGAATTCGCGGGGCGAATTGCAGCGGGCGGCAAGTGTTTCGGCACGGCCGCGGCATGCGGCGGTGCGGCCGCGTTGGGCGACGATAACAACGGACACGGCACGCATGTCGCTGGCATCGTCGCGGCGGCGGCGAATGGCCTCGGCAACACCGGCGTCGCGCCGAACGCATTGCTGCTTCCAGTCAAGGTGTTGGACGCGAACGGCAGCGGCGCCTACACCGCCGTTGCGAGCGGCATCTCCTATGCCGCGCAGCAAGGCGCGCGCGTCATCAATATGAGCCTCGGCGGCAGTTCGCCGTCGGCCACGCTGATCGCGCCGCTGCAACAAGCGGCGTCGACGGCCGTCATCGTCGCGGCCGCGGGCAACAGCGGCAACGCCTACGCGCCCGGCTATCCCGCTGCCTACGCGACGCAAACGGGCGTCGTTGGAAGCATGCTCATCGTAGGCTCGGTCGGCCCGACGAACACGATCTCCTCGTTCTCGCAGACACCGGGCGACGGCGGATGCGTCGCCTCGGGCGGCGTCACGACCTGCTTCAAAGATGTCTTCCTCGTGGCGCCCGGCCAAAGCATCCATTCGACCTATATGGGCGGTGGCTACGCGACGATGTCGGGTACGTCGATGGCAACGCCCTATGTGTCGGGCGTCGCGGCTCGCGTGTTGGCGGCCGCACCGTACCTGACGCCGAAACAAACCGTGAGCATCTTGCTGCAATCGGCGACCGATCTGGGCGCTCCGGGCACTGATGCGGTCTATGGCCGGGGTCTCGTGAATCTGCAGGCGGCACTCGCGCCGCTGGGGACACAGTCGATCGCGACGTCGGGGGCCACGACCGAGAATTTCGCGGGCACGGCGAGCGTGGCGGGCGCGCAGATGTCGGGCGTGCTGGCCGCGGGATTGAAGGGCTCGCAGATTGCAAGGAACGTTGTCTTTTTCGACGCATATGGCCGCGACTATCGAACCGACTTGAGTCGCGCGGCCGCTTCAGGTGCGCTCGGCATCGACGGCTTCGTCGAGCAGAGCATTGGCTACTGGCGCAGCGTCTCGTTCACGGGCGACGGATACGCGATCAACGGCTTCGTGTCCGACAACGCGTTCGCGGAACGTCCGCACACCGAACTCAGCGAGGTCGTGCTGCGCGCGAACTTGAGCGACACGGCGACGTTGACCTTGGGGCACGAAGCCTCGCCCATCGGGCGGTTGAACACGCTCGATCTTGCGGCATCGAAGGCCTACGACAGCCTCTTCCTTTCAGCATCCGCATTGAACTCGCCGTACCTGGCGTTGACGCAGGACGCCGAATTCGCAGCCATCGGCACGAAGCTGGGCAGCGGGCTGACGCTGACCTTCGGCTACGCCTCAGCTCAAGACGACACGACGGCGGCGCTCGCCGACGAAACGCTGACCACGGACGAACGAGAAGGGCATTTCGCGCAAGGACTGTCACCGGTGCGTTCGGCCGAGAATGCGGTCGCATCGTTAAGCTGGCGCTTCGCCCCGTGGGGCCTGATCGGCGCGCAAGTCGCGCGTACGAACGAACAGAACAGCTTGCTGGGCAGCGAAGAGCAGGGCGCACTCAGCGTGTCGGCGCAGGCTGAGACCACTTCGATCGGCTTCGGCGCACGCGTGAATCTGAGTGACGATTGGGTCGCATCCGCGTCGTGGTCGCGCGGCTTGACGGACGCAACGCCCGTTGCGCGCGGCTTGTTCAAGAGCTTCTCCGGCATCGAGTCCGAGGCCTGCGGCGTCGCGCTCGCCAAGCGCGGTGTGTTCGGCGAGAGCGACTCTCTTGGGATCGCCGTATCGCGTCCGTTGCACATCGTAAGCGGCTCGGCGGTGATCACGGCTTCGACCGGCGTCACCGAGACGCGCGAAATCCTCTATTCGACTGAGACCCAAAGCCTCACAAGCGCGACGCCCGAAACCGACTACGAGGTCGGCTATACCGCGAAAATGGGCGAGGGGCTGACGCTGCAAACCAGCGTGATCTATCAACAAAACGCCGGCGGCATCGAAGACGACAACGCCGTCGCCGCATTCGCGACGCTCAAAGGGACATGGTAGCCGCAGCGCGCCAAGAAAAAGGGCCGCCAGCGTACCGGCGGCCCTTCAGCGTTGATTCAAGCTAACCCTAGGTCGGCGGAGGCGGCGGCGGCGGCACGTACACCACGCCGCAGCTCGACGGAGAGAGCGATTTCGCCTCCACCAGCACAATGGCTTGCACGCACGACGCCTCGACCGCTGCGAGAAGGTCGAACAATGCGCTTTCGGGATCTTGCTTGCGATGGCGGTCCTTCAAGCTGGCGTCCGGACCGAAGTAGTAGACGATACCGCCCAAGACGCTGTCGAAGTCGTTGTCGCCGATGAGCACGTCGCCGCGCAAGGCCAGGCCCGGCAACGCCGATCCGCCGCCGATAAGCCACTCCGCGCCGAATTCGGTGATCGCGGTGTCTTCGTCGAAAGCAACGCCGCCCGAGATGGCGAAATCGTCCGTCGCATACCAGCTGACGCGCGCTTCGCCAAACCACGTGTCGCTGACGACATTGTCGCCGAACTGATAGCCCGTGTTGGCGATGAACGTCAGGTGTTCCAGATAATACTCGCCTTCAACGCCGATACGGCCGGCGTCGGCATCGAGATTGTCTTCGTGTGCCCACGCGCCGAACGCGCCAAGCAGGTATTGCGCCGGATCTCGTGTGAACACGTGTCCCGCAAGTCCGTACGCGGGGTCGCCGTCGAAACCGAACACGCCGGCCTCGCCCTGAACGCCCCACTCGTTGCTGATCGGCGCCGTCAGCGCGACCACGCCGAGCCACGATCCTTCGTCGTTGACCGGTCCGGCCTGTGCCGTGGCCTTGACGTTCAATGTCGACACCGCCGGCTCACGCGCAAGCGCCGGCGAAACCATGCCGGCCGCGGCCACAGCGACGGCCAATGCAGGCCGCATTAAATTTCCAAACCGCATGAATGATCCCTCAAGTTACAAACCGCCGGCAACGCACCCGGCTTCGTGAGCCAACCTTCTTTTGTCGACACCCCGACTCAGCACCTCAATCGACGGTAGTAGCGCGCCGCATGAATGCCGAGTGGTGCAACTGCACCAGTCGCCCGCCACAAAATGGAAACGCTCCGCTCCGCAAAGTTGTTTGGCGAAGAGCGCTAGGACGCCGTAAAAGGTTGCTTGTAAGCGAGGTCGCCCATGTTTCGTGCCACTTTGATGACCGCCGCCGTTCTCGTCGCCGTCTGCACGTTTGCGATCGCAGCCACGCCGCGCCTGGTTCCGTCAAACGCATCCATCGACGCTGAAGCGCGCCGCTTGATGGCGCGCGAAGACGTGAAAGGCATGGCCGTCGCCGTGATCGACAACGGCGAAATCGTCCACGTCGCGGCCTACGGCAAACGCAACGTCGAAAAGAACCTACCGCTTCAGACCGACACGATCATGTACGGCGCGTCCGTCACGAAGGCGGCCTTCGCCTACATGGTGATGCAGTTGGTGGACGAGGGCCGCCTCGACCTCGATCGCTCGATCGCGGACTATCTCCCCCGGCCGCTGCCCACGTATGAGGATTACACAGACCTTGCCGGTGACGAACACTGGCGCAAGCTGACGCCGCGCATCATTCTCCATCACACCACTGGCTTCGCCAACATGCGCATACTCGAGCCGGACAAGAAGCTCCGCTTCCACCGCGCGCCGGGCGCACGCTATGGCTACTCGAACGAAGGGTTTTGGGTACTGCAGACGGTGCTGGAGCAGGGGCTCGGCCTCGACGTCGGTAAAGAAATGCAAAAGCGCGTGTTCGATCGCTTCGGCATGAATCGCACATCCATGCAGTGGCGCGACGACTTCGCGGGCAATCTGGCCGACGGCTACGCGATGGACGGAACGTTCGAACCGCATGACCATCGCGATAACGTCGCGGCAGCCGGTTCCATGGACACGACGATCGAAGATCAGGCGAAGCTCTGGGCCGGCGTCCTACGCGGCGACGGCCTTTCGAAAGCATCGCGCGCCGAACTCGTGCGCCCGCAATACGCAATCGACAACGCAAGCCAATTCCCGACGCTGCTGCCGGACACCGACCAGCGTGGCCCCGCGATCAAACTCTCGGCGGCCTTAGGCGTCATCACGTTCAACGATCCGAAAGCGGGCCTCATTTGGTTCAAAGGCGGTCACAACGATTGGACCGGCAACATGGTGATCTGCCAAGAAGCCCGCCGCCGCTGCGTCGTGTTCTTAGGCAACAGCGTCCGCGCCGAAGTGATCTATCCCGAACTCGCAAGCTTCATCTGGGGCAAAACCGCAATGCCATGGTGGTGGGGCGGCTGGTCCAGCTCGCAAGCCCACGGCGGCCCGCCCAATCCATAGTCCGGATCAAAAAAGTCTGACGACCGCCGCGATCGCCAAAATCACAACGCCGGCGGCAAAGAAACCAACCAGCAAGTTCGGCATTTTCAACATGGCAGCCTCTCGAACTGACGCGACGTGGCCCGCGAAACTAAGTCAGTAAGAGGGCTCGATAAACTAACGTCTCCGTGACCCCGCGCCTTCGCGCACCATCAAGTCAAACTCCACCGCAAACTTGTGCGCATCACCCGGCCAGCGGGCTGAAAGGTAGTTGCCGTCGCACACGGTGAAGCCGCGTTCAAGCAGCGCAAGTGAATCACGCGTGAGCGAGGTTGGCCCTTCCACGAAATCGTTAGCCTGCGCGAGCGCGGCGCGCACCTCATCCTCCACCGTCACGGGATACGTGCGGTAATAGTCGCCGAGCTTAAGCGCGGTGAGCCGCCACGCCGCCATCTCCATTTGCCGCGTGAGCGCCGTCGTCTTGCGCCCGTGGAGTACCGACGCGCCGGACGCCGTTTTGGATCGCGCGGCCAGCACTACGCCATGGCAGATCGCGCCGACGGGTTTCGCGGCGGCGAAGAACGCCGCAACATGTCCCTGCAACACCGGCGATTCCAGATAAGGCCGCATGCCCTTCGCATGACCGCCCGGCAACAGGATGGCGTCGAAGTTTTGCACCCGGATCGCCGCGTAGGGCAGGGGTGCGCGAAACGCATCGCTCGCCGCCATCGCAGCGTAGGCCGCTTGGCCGTCCGCATTCGCGCGCAAGAACGGCGCGAGCAGCCCAAGTCCCTTGCCCGTCACCATCAACGGATCGGCAGCCGCCGGTTCGCCGTCCGGCGTCGCGAACACGAGCGCATGCCCCCGCTCCGTCAACACACGCCAAGGCACCCCAGTCTCCGTCGGATCGAAACCGCGCGCCGGCAACGGCATCAAAATTTTCGCCATGAGCCGATTTGTATCACACGCGGATGCATCGAAGGCGAGGCTCTAGCCCTGGGACCGCGGGCGTCCCGCCCGCTCTTGCGGACTCTTCACCGAGGCCACGTGGCCAAGTGCCAACTGCTCGCCACCCGCTCTTCCGAGCCACTTCACCAAACACCGCAGACCTGCCACCCTTCGCCAATGCCAACCCTCATCGCCTTCGCAGGCCTCCCCGGCACCGGAAAAACCACCATCGCACGCGAACTCGCGCGGCAACTGAGCGCCGTCTACCTGCGCATCGACACGATCGAACAAGCGCTCCGAACTTCGCGTGCCTTCACCGGCGAGATCGAAGACGAAGGCTACCGCGCGGCCTACGCACTCGCAGAAGAAAACCTGCGCCAAGGCCTGACCGTGGTGGCGGACTCGGTCAACCCAATCGCACTCACACGCGACGCATGGGCCGCGGTCGCCACCCGCACCGGCGCAACCCTCCTCGAAGTCGAAC
>JANNEL010000646.1:0-1842 GCA_031378595.1 Alphaproteobacteria bacterium | reverse complement strand
GCGAACGCCTGGTTCAAATCGCACTCGAAAACCTGATGCAAAAGAAAACGACGATCGTCATCGCGCATCGCCTCGCGACGGTTCAGCGCGCCGACCGCATCGTCGTGCTCGAAGAAGGCCGCATCGTCGCCCAAGGCACGCACAAAGACCTCGTCGCTGGCGGTGGCCTTTATGCTAGGCTCGCGCGCCTCCAATTTTCCGGGTTGGCGGCCGAATAGGAGGATGCCGTGCGCATCTTGTTCTGCCTCGCGTTGTTCTTCGCCTTGATTGCGCCAGTACATGCCGAACGGCCGCAGCGCCTAAGCGACCGGCCCGCGCCCGCGGTTAAGCTTGTGCCCGCGCCGGGCTGGCGCCTTTCGGCTGTGGCGACCACCGATGTCCAGAACGGCATCGAAGTTGTCATCATCGAAGGTGATGTGTTCAACGCTAGCGACCGCGAACGTCCAAGTCCGATCGTGCGTCTCGCGGTGCAGGACAATGCGGGGCGCGATATCTACCACTGGACCGTTCTGACGGACTTGGAACGCATCAAACCCGGCGACTACGCCCCGTTCAATGCCCGCGTCGAAAGCCCGCCCTCAGACGTCGAGGGTGTCCTCGTCAGCATAGTCGAAGCCGACGCCCCGCTGGATTGAACCCTAAGTTCCGCGCACCAGCACGTCGACGCGGTCGGAGACGCCCTCGGCGGCTCCGCCGAAGGCGAGCACATCGACGCGGTCGGGTGTGACACCCTTGGCGGACAGGTAATTGCGGATCGCGAGTGCGCGCGTGAGCGAGAGCCGTCGCGCCTCGCTGGAAAGATCTCCGGCGCGTCCGCTGAACGCCGCCAAGCGAATGCGCACCGTCGACTGCAGCAACCGCGTAGCCAACTCGTCGAGCAACGCCTGCGCCTGCGCTGTGATCTCGCTCTTGCCGGTGAGGAAGCGCACGCGGCTCATCACTGCGAATCCGTCCAATGGATTGACGGTCTTCGTGCCCGCGAACGGATCGCGCGCGACGCCGCTGATCTCGACCGTAAACGCCTTCGTATCTGAGCTCACGATCGTCATCGGAATCTGCGGCTGCGCGGGCGGGGTCGCGGCAGGCGTGGGCGCGACAGGTGCAGGCTTTGGCGCAACGGCGACAGCAGTCTCTTGCGGCACCACCAGCGTGCCCTCGACACGGGCCGGTTCGACCTCAGGCTTCGGCTTGGGCCGCGCAAGCGAAAGCGGTCGCACATCGGAAACAGTCGGCTTCGGCCGCGGCGTGGCGACGGGCAGGGCGTCGAGATTGACGGTGACGCCCGTATCCGTCGGCGCGGGCGCAATGTCTTGCGCGCCGGCAACGCCGCACGTTACGAACGCGAACACAACCAAACCGAACCGCATGTGGGGGAGAATACAAGAACTGCGCGAAAAATTCACGCGCGACTGCGTCCCTTGAACACTTTCAGCAACGCTCCGTGCAGGTGCGCGTTCGAGGCCAGAATACTGCCGCTGGTAAGCATGTCCTGCTCGCTCGACAGGTCGCTGACCAATCCGCCAGCTTCCCGCACGATCACGATCCCGGCCGCCACGTCCCAGGGCGAGAGGCCCCGTTCCCAAAACGCGTCGTAGCGCCCGGCTGCAACCCAAGCGAGGTCGAGCGCGGCAGCCCCAAAGCGCCGCACGCCCGCGACCTCGGCCATCACCAACGACAGTTCCGCCGAGAACTCTTCGCGCTTCGCGGCTGCAATTCCCATGTTCGGAATGCCCGTCGCAACCAGCGCCGTGTTGATCTCGCGCCGTCCGGAAACCCGAAGGCGCGTCTCGTTGTGCCACGCGCCCTGGCCCTTCTCGGCGATGAACATGTCGTCGGTGATCG
>JANNEL010000609.1:0-2077 GCA_031378595.1 Alphaproteobacteria bacterium | reverse complement strand
TGCCGAACGTGAAGTTGTTCATGGTGCCTTGGCTTGCCAGCACGCCCAGCGCACCGAAGAGCGTGTCGGTGACGGCTTGGCTGGTCTCGACGTTGCCGGCAACGACGGCCGCCGGGTAGCTCGGGTTCAAGAGCGAGTGTTCCGGCACGATGATGCTGAGCGGCCTGAGGCACCCGGCGTTCAACGGGATGTCGGTGTCGATGAGGCAGCGGAAGACATAGAGGACTGCCGCCGTCGTGACGGAGCGCGGTGCGTTGAAGTTCGTCGGGCGCTGCGGGCTCGTGCCGGTGAAATCGATCGTGGCGCTGCGCGTTTGCCGGTCCACGGTGACGCGCACGCGGATGACGGCCCCGTCGTCCATCTCGTGGTCGAACGCGCCATCGTCGAGCGCGCCGATGACGCGGCGGACCTGCTCCTCCGCGTTGTTCTGCACGTGGCCCATGTAGGCGGCGACGACGTCGCGCCCTTGCGTGGTGCATAGGTTCCTGAGTTCGTCCGCCCCTTTCACGCAGGCCGCGATCTGCGCCTTCAGGTCGGCGATGTTTTGCGCCGGATTGCGTGCGGGGTAGGGGCCGGACGCCAGGATCGCGGCGACGCGGCGGTCGTCGAACTTCGCGCCGCGCATGATGCGTTCGCCTTGGAACAGGACGCCTTCTTCTTCCACCGACGTCGAGTTCGGCGGCATGGACCCCGGCGAGATACCGCCGATGTCGGCGTGGTGACCGCGGGAGGCGACGTAGAACGCCGGTAACAACTCCTCGCCTAAGAAGACCGGCATCACGACCGTGATGTCCGGCAGATGTGTGCCGCCTGCGTAGGGTGCGTTCAGCGCGAACGCGTCGCCGGGCGACATGCCGCCGGCGTGTCGCGTGAGCACGGCGCGCACGCTTTCGCCCATCGAGCCCAAGTGCACCGGCATGTGCGGTGCGTTGGCGATCAAGCTGCCGGCTGCGTCGAAGATCGCGCAGGAGAAGTCGAGACGCTCTTTGATGTTGACGGAGGACGCCGTCTTTTCCAGTACCACGCCCATTTGCTCGGCGATCGACATGAAGAGCGCGTTGAAGATTTCCAGGCGTACGGGGTCGGCCGCCGTTGCTGTGCGGGTCGCCGTTTGCGTCGCTGTACGTTCGAGGATGAGGTTGCCGTCGGCGCGGTAGTGCGCGCGCCAGCCGGGATCGATCACAATCGTCGAGTTCGGTTCGATAACGAGCGCGGGGCCCGTGATGCGGTCGTCCGGATTCAGTCGCTTGCGCAGATAGATTGGTGCCGGGTGATCTTGACCGTCCACGAAAAGCGTTGCCGTAGCGTGAGCCTTCAACGGGCCGCTACGCTTGCTTTCGATGCGTGGCAGGGCCGGTGGTGGGGCTTGTGCGGCCGCGTCGACGGCAATCGATTCGACGATCAGACTGCGGTCTTGATCCCAGAACCCGAAACGCGCGCGATGCGTTTCTGCGAAGCGCGCTTCGATCTCCGCGTGCGTGCCGTAGGGCACTGCAAGCGCGGTGTCGGTCCCCTGATAGCGCAGGTGGACGGTTGCGCTTGTGGCGATCGCGGGATGCGCGAACCCTTGCGCGGCGACCTCAGCGATCGCGCCCGTCGAGAGTTTCGCGACTTCGCCCTCAAGCATCGTCAGGAGCGCCGGTTCGAGCACGCGTTCGATGGCGCGCTCGCGCCGAGCTTGGGTTTGCGCGAAGCCCATGCCGAACGCCGAGAGCACGCCTGCCAGCGGGTGGATCATGATCGTGCGCATGGCGAGTGCATCGGCGACGCGGCATGCGAGTTGCGCGCCGGCGCCGCCGAAGCACTGTAGCGCGTAGCCGGTGACGTCGGCGCCTTGCGCGATCGAGATGCGCTTGATCGCTTCGGCCATGTTGGCGACGGCGATCTTCAAGAATCCGTCGGCAGCCTCCTGCGGCGAGGTTCTGAGTTCGCGCGCAAGCGCGTGGAATTTGTCGGCGACGATGCCAGCATCGATCGGCTGATCCGCCTTGGGACCGAAGACGCTGGGAAAGTTCGCAGGCGCGATGCGGCCCGTCATCACGTTGGCATCAGTGACCGTCAGCGGGCCGCCTTTGCG
>JANNEL010000604.1:0-17439 GCA_031378595.1 Alphaproteobacteria bacterium | reverse complement strand
TCCGGAGTTCACGAGTTCAGCTTGGAAGCGGTCGAGTTCGTTTAAGGCCTTAACCGGGAACCAGAGCACGTAGACCCCGGCCTGCCATTTGCGGTGGGCGGCGATGAAGGCTTTCGCCAACCGCTCAAATTCGTCGGGTTCTTCGAACGGCGGATCGATGAGCACCAGCCCTCGCTTTTCGCGTGGCGGGATCAGCGTCGCGAGGCGTTCGTAGCCGTCACCGGTCGTGATGCGTAGGCGCGGGTCGGCGCCGAGCGCACGGCGCAACGCCTCGCTGTCTTCGGGATGGAGTTCGCAGGCGAAGACACGATCTTGGGCACGGGCGAGCGCCAGCATCAGCGCGGGCGAGCCCGGGTAGGACTTGATTTCGGCTACATCGCCGTTCGTTTGACGGACGATGTCGAGGTAAGGCTGGAGCGCTTCCGGACCGCTTTTGCCGACGATCCGAAGGATGCCGTCCCTCGCCTCGCCCGTCTTTCCGGCCGCCACGCCGGTCAGATCGTAGACGCCGGCACCCGCGTGGGTGTCGATCAGGGCTAAGGGTGCTTCCTTTTGCTGCAGGTAGCGCACGATCCAAGCCAGCACGCCGTGCTTGAGCACATCGGCGAAGTTTCCAGCGTGGTATGCGTGCCGGTAGTTCATGAATTTGGCCGAATTCCAAGGCTTTCCGGCTTGACAGTCTCGCGCGCCATCATCATAAGTGCGGCCCTTCGAAAGGGCGGCGCTGGTTTTCGCACCGGCGGCCGCCCTGATCAATTGCAGACGGAAGACAGTTCAATGTTCGCGGTCATCAAGGCCCAAGGCAAACAATACAAGGTCGCACAAGGCGATCAGCTCGTCATCGATCGCCTGGCAGGCGAAAAGGGCGCGAAAGTTGCGCTCGGTGAGGTGCTGATGCTGATCGACGGTGGCAAATTCACCGTCGGCAAGCCGGTGCTAACCGGCGCCAAGGTCGAGGCGGAGATCGTCGACCATTCGCGCGCCGACAAGATCAAGGTGTTCAAGAAACGCCGCCGCAAGAATTATCATCGTACGCGTGGCCACCGTCAGGATCAGACGACGGTGAAGATCACGGCCATCACAGGGTAAGGCGTCATGGCACACAAAAAAGCCGGCGGTTCGTCACGTAACGGACGCGATTCAAATCCAAAATATCTCGGCGTGAAGTTGTACGGCGGCCAAGCGGTGGTGCCGGGCAACATCATCGTGCGTCAGCGCGGAACGAAGTTCCATCCGGGCGCCGGCGTCGGCATCGGCCGCGATCATACGCTTTACGCGCTGGTCCCCGGTCATGTCGGCTTCAAGTTTGATGGCCGCGGCCGCCAAGTCATTTGGGTAAAGCCGGCGGCGGCTAGCGCATAAGGGACGGTCCACATATCGACCGCACCCGGAATGAAACGGGACGGCGGTCCAAGGTTTAAGAGGGAGATGGTCCGCCATCTCCCTCTTTTTTTCTCCCTCGAATGCTCTGTGTGAGGAGAGTGTCGTGGCGAAGTTCGAACCGATTGTGACCGAACGTTTGGTGTTGAGGCCCTTGGAGGCGCGCGATCGCGACCGCCTCGTAGCTCTCGCAAACAATTGGCGCGTCTCGAAGAACCTTGCGACGATGCCCTATCCCTATACGCAAGCGGCAGCGGATGAGTGGCTCGGCAAACAAGCAGAGCTTTGGGCGGGCGGTAAAACCGTTCCGCTTGCGATCACGATGGGCGACGAACTCGCGGGTGGGATCGGCATCGGCGTGCGCGATCACGACGAGTGGGAGCTTGGCTACTGGTTGGGCGAGCCTTACTGGAATCGCGGCTATGCGAGCGAGGCGGCGGCTGCCGTGCGCGACTATTCGTTTGAGGCGCTCAAGCTCGACAAGATCGTGGCCGGACACTACGCCGACAATCACGCATCGGGACGGGTGCTCACGAAGCTCGGCTTTCGCTATACGCGCGAGACGATGCGGCATTCGCTTGCCCAGGGCGCAAAGGTGAAGTGTCTCGATATGGTCCTGCCGCGTGAACGGTGGCTGGCCCTGACGGGCGGCCGCAGTTGCGAAATGGCTGCATCTTGACTCCGATTGGCGCGGGTGGCTGGCAAAACCGCCTGCGCCTTCACCTTGCCGGTGAAATCAGACTCGCGGAATTCGCCTGATCGTATTAGTAAAAAGGTGCTCAAGCGGCGCCTTTGGGGATTGGCGGCCGCGGTGGGCGAGCAACCCCCAGCTCGTGGTGCCATGAAGTTCTTGGATCAGGCCAAGCTCTACATAAAAGCCGGCGACGGTGGCGCGGGCTGTGTGAGCTTTCGCCGCGAGAAGTTCATTGAATTCGGCGGACCGGACGGCGGCAATGGCGGGCGCGGCGGGCACGTGATCCTGCAGGCCACGAACAATCTCAACACGCTGATCGACTACCGCTACCAGCAGCACTTCAAGGCGAAGAAGGGCACGGGCGGTATGGGCCAGAACCGCACGGGTGCGGGCGGCGATGACGTGACCTTGAAGATTCCCGTCGGTACGCAAATTTTTGCGGAAGATAATCAGACGCTGTTGGCCGACCTCACGAAGCCGGGCGAGGAGTTTGTGATCGCGCGCGGCGGCGAAGGCGGCCTTGGCAATGCGCATTTCAAAAGTTCGACGAACCGTGCGCCGCGCAAGTCGACGCCGGGCACGGAAGGCGAAGACAAGACGATTTGGCTTCGTCTGAAACTGATCGCCGATGTCGGGATCGTGGGCCAACCGAACGCTGGCAAGTCGACGTTCCTTGGGACCGTCACGAGCGCCAGGCCGAAGATCGGCAACTATCCGTTCACGACGCTCAATCCGCAGCTCGGCGTTGCCGCGGTTGACGAGATGGAGTTCGTGATTGCGGACTTGCCCGGCTTGATCGAAGGCGCGCATGAGGGCGTTGGTCTCGGCGACCGATTCTTGGGCCACGCGGAGCGGTGCAGCGTGCTGCTGCATCTGGTCGACGGCGGCATGACGGCGCCGGAGATCGCGAAGGCCTACGTTCAGGTCCGGCGCGAGATCGAGGCTTACGGCCAGGGGCTTGAGAGCAAGCTTGAGATTTTGGTTTTGAACAAAGCCGACCTGATGACGAGCGGCGACGTCGAGCGCAAACGTCGCGCGCTTGCCGAAGTGGCCGGCGTCAACGCGATGATGATGTCGGGTGTGCAAGGCGACGGCGTCACCGAAGTGTTGCGCGAAATTGCAGTCGCGCTTGCTTATCACCGCCGGGACAATCCGCCGGCCTTCCGTTCAGACCCCGATGGCGTCAGGCTGATCGAGCGGCAAGACGAGCCCGAGGGGCTCCCGACGGAACGCGGGTGGGCGCCGTGAGCGGTAAGCTCACGTCCTCGCGCACCCTCGTCGTCAAAATCGGATCTTCAACACTGGTAGATGCGACGACGGGTGCGCTCGCACGCGACTGGCTCGATGCTTTCGCGGCCGATGTCGCGCGGGTGAAGGCACGAGGGCAGCAAGTCGTGCTCGTGTCGTCGGGCGCGATTGCGCTTGGGCGGCGGGCGCTGAAGCTCGCGGCGGGCGGACTGAAGCTGGAAGAGGCGCAAGCGGCTGCGGCGGTAGGACAGATCGCCTTGGCGCGTGCGTGGAGTGAGGCGCTTGCCGCGCATGAGTTGACCGTCGCGCAGGTGCTGCTGACGCTCGGCGATACGGAGAGCCGGCGGCGCTATTTGAATGCGCGCTCGACGCTCAAGACGTTGCTCGCGATGGGTGCCGTTCCGGTTATCAACGAGAACGATACGGTGGCGACGGCCGAGATCCGCTTCGGCGACAACGACCGGCTGGCTGCGCGCGTGACGGGGATGATCGAGGCGGATTGCCTGGTGCTGCTCTCCGACATCGACGGGCTTTACAGCGCCAACCCGCGCAAGGACACGAGCGCGCAGTTCATTGCCGAAGTGCCCGCGATCACGCCGGAGATCGACGCAATGGCTGGAGCCTCAGGCTCCGACATGGGGTCGGGCGGCATGACGACGAAGATCATGGCGGCCAGGATTGCGACGGATGCCGGCGCAAACATGGTGATCGCGAACGGCGCCTTGCGTCCGCCGTTGAAGGCGATCGAAGAGGGCGCGCGGTGCACGTGGTTCCTGGCGTCGGCATCGCCTGCGGCTGCGCGCAAGCGGTGGATCTCCGGCACTTTGAAAGCCGCGGGCAGTATCACGATCGATGCTGGTGCGGCCACGGCGTTGGCGCAGGGCAAGAGTTTGCTGCCGGCTGGCGTCGTTGCGATCGAGGGTGCGTTCGAGCGCGGGGACTGTGTCGCCGTTAAGGATTCGACGGGCCGCGAAGTAGCGCGTGGGCTCATCGCTTATGGTGCCGAGGACGCGCGGCGGATCGCGCGCGCGAAAAGCGGTGAAATCGAAACGCTCCTCGGCTACCGTGGCCGCACCGAGATGATCCATCGGGACGACATGGCGCTGGTGCGCTGATGAATGCGCCTCACACGGAAGACGTCGACGAACTGATGACGCGCATGGGCAAGGCGGCTCGCGAAGCTTCGCGCGTGCTTGCGAAGGCGGACAAGAGCCAGCGAGCGGGCGCGCTGGTCGCGATGGCGAAGGCGATTGGGGCTTGCGAGAAGCAAATCCTGGCCGCCAACGCGCGCGACATCGAGCTTGCGACGGCGGCGGGATTGAGTGCCGCCTTTCTCGACCGGATGAAGTTGACCGGCGATGCCGTGCAGGCAATGGCGAAGGGGATCGAGACCGTCGCTTGGCTGCCCGATCCGATCGGCGACGCGGAGGCGGAGTGGACGCGGCCGAACGGGCTTAAGATTGCGCGCGTGCGCGTGCCCATCGGCGTCATCGGGATCATCTATGAGAGCCGGCCGAACGTGACCGCGGATGCGGCGGCGCTCTGCGTTAAGTCGGGCAACGCCGTGATCTTGCGCGGCGGGTCGGAAACGTTGGGTTCCGCGCGCGCGATCCAGACTGCGATCGGCGAGGCGCTGGAGCGCGTGAGCCTGCCGAAGGACGCCGTGCAGGTCGTGCCGACTGCGGATCGTCTTGCGGTCGGTCGGATGTTGGCGGGGCTTGAAGGCAACATCGATCTTGTCATTCCGCGGGGCGGCAAGAGTTTGGTGGCGCGGGTGCAGAAGGACGCGCGCGTGCCGGTACTCGCGCATCTGGAAGGCAACTGCCACGTCTATGTCGATAAGGGCGCCGACATTCAGAAGGCGCTCGACATTGTTTTAAATTCGAAGATGCGGCGCGTGTCGGTGTGCGGAGCGGCGGAGACGTTGCTGATCGATGCGGCGGGCGCGGGGCGGTTGTTAAGGCCGCTGGTGCTTGCGCTCATCGACGCCGGATGCGAGGTGCGCGGCGATCGTATCGTGCAGACCGTCGATCCGCGCGTGGAAGCGGCGGACGACGACGATTGGTACACTGAGTATCTGGACGCGATCATGGCGGTGAAGATCGTCGAGGGCGTCGACGGCGCGATTGCGCACATCGCGAAGTACGGCTCGGCGCATACGGATTCCATCGTGACCGAAGACAAAGTTGCCGCCGAGACGTTCTTGCGCGAGGTCGATAGCGCGATTGTGCTGCACAATGCTTCGACGCAATTCGCGGACGGCGCGGAGTTCGGCTTCGGCGCGGAGATCGGGATCGCGACCGGACGCCTGCATGCGCGCGGGCCCGTCGGAGCGCGCGAACTCACCACTTACAAATATGTCGTGCGGGGCAATGGCCAAACACGACCCTGATGCGTTGCCGCCGACTATCGTTTCGCTCGCGCGTGAGGGCGGGCGCATCGGGCTATTGGGCGGGTCGTTCAACCCCGCGCATCAAGCGCATCGGCATATCAGTTTGATTGCGCTTCGGCGTTTGAAGCTGGACGCGGTGTGGTGGCTGGTGTCGCCGCAGAATCCGTTGAAGAGCACCACCGGCATGGCGACGCTCGAGCGCAGGCTTGCGAAAGCGCGCGAGGTGGCGGGGCATCCGGACATCCATGTGAGTGCGGCGGAAATCGCGCTCGGAACGCAATACACGATCGACACGCTTGAGGCGCTGACCGGCAAATTTCCGAAAGCGCATTTCGTCTGGCTGATGGGCGGGGACAGTTTGGCGTCGTTTCATCTTTGGCGCCGCTGGAAGGCAATCGCGAAGCTGCTGCCGATCGCCGTCGTCGCGCGGCCGGGGTTCACCATTCGCGCGCTGTCGAGCCCGGCGGCGCAGTTTCTCGACGACGCGCGGATCGACGACAAGCAAGCCGCCACCCTTGCTGAGCACGAAGCCCCGGCGTGGACGTTCTTGCGCGAGCGGCTTGACCCCACGTCCGCGACGGCGCTGCGCAACCGCGGCGTGTGGCGGTAGGGCATGCATTTTTTCCGCCGAAATCCCAGGCTTTCGCGTTCACTTTGATTGGATTCTCGCGGGATTGTTCATCGTGCCGTCAGGCTAACTGTGTTAGCGTTTGATGGTCGAGGCGATGCTTCGGCAAGCGGGTCATTCTCAAGAACAAGGATGTCGGCTCTGGTCCTGACGGTGCATCTCAAAGTGTTTTGGTTGCCCACGGATTGGCGTTGCCCGCTCGACCGTTCAACCGAAGGAGTGCACCACTGACCGCCAAGCGTACGACCCGCACTTCGCGGGCGAAGTCACCAGTAGCCTCGCCCAAGCGCAAAGCGCCGGCGAAGGCGGCAACCGCGCCGAAGCCAAGAAAGCGCGCGGGCGAAGCCAGCCAAAAGCTGCTCAACGTCGTGCTGAAGTCGCTTGACGGCGATAAGGCCGAAAACATCGTAGCGATCGATCTCACCGGCAAGACGCCGATGGCCGACTTCATGGTCGTGGCCAGCGGGCGTTCGAACCGTCACGTGAGTGCGATCGCCGAACACTTGAAAGAAGAGTTGAAGAAACACGGCATCAACGGGCGCGCCGAGGGTTTACCGCAGGGCGACTGGGTTCTGGTCGACGCGATGGACATCATCGTGCACGTGTTCCGTCCGGAAGTGCGCGCGTTCTACAACCTCGAGAAAATGTGGGGCGACGGGGCGGTCACCGCCGAAGCCGTTTAGTTTGCCTTGGCGCTCGCGCTCGACATCTTGGCCGGTGGACGGGCGAAGGCCGCGCCGGAGACCGAACTTGCACATGGCTATTTGCAGCGCGCGCGCGAAACGGGGCGCGCGCTCGGCCTTTCGTCGTTCGCGCTCACCGAATGGGACGAGCGGCGGCCGGAGCGCTTGATCGAAGCGTGCGCGGGCGGCGTGTTGCTTATCGCGCTCGACGAACACGGCAGTTCGCTTTCCAGCGAAGCCTTTGCCAAACAAATCGCGAAGTGGCGCGACGTGGGCGAAGCGCGCGCCTTGTTCGTGATCGGCGGGCCTGACGGTCTTCCGCCCGACGTGAAGCGGCGCGCGCAGATGACGATGGCGTTCGGAACGCAAACATGGCCGCACCTCTTGGTGCGCACCATGCTTGCGGAACAGTTATTTCGCGCGGTGACGATCTTAAGCGGACATCCGTATCACCGCGCGTAGGTTCATGCGGGCTCGCAATCCTTCGCCGCCGCATACGCGTGCGTCTTGCCCACCGCCAGCGCGTAGTGCGCGTGGTAGTCGGGATGTTCGGTCCCCATCCAACGATCCCACCAGGTGAAATAGAGGCCATAGTTCCAGTGCGCTTGGCTGTGGTGCAGGTCGTGATGCGTGGTCGTCGTCAACCAATCGAACAAGGGCGTGCCGTCGCGGCGTGCGGGCATGAGCTCGTAACCTGCGTGACCCAACGTGTTGCGCACGATTTGGTGCAGGACGAACAGGCCGACGGCAGGCCAGGGCGTTGGGACCAAGAACACCCAGATCGGCACGAACACACCCATCAATGCGGCCTCGGCGATGTCGAAGCTGTAGGCCGTGAACGGCGAGGGGTTGTGGCTCTTGTGATGGCGGCGGTGAAAGCGGCGGAACAGGCGTGGGTCGTGCATCGCGCGGTGGACCCAATAGAAATAGGCGTCGTGGACCAGGATCATCAGCGCGAGGCTGACCCAGAACCAGAGCGGGCCCCATGAGGTCGCGATCTGGTGGCCGTGCAACCACCCTGCCCGCTCCAACACGTACGGGATCAAGCCGATCGTCGAGAAGATCGCGACGGAGCGAAGCGAGATCAGGAATTCGATAACGAGCTGCCTTGCGGGCGGCGTGTCCGGGCGGATTTTACGACCCCTCAAAACGCCCCCGAGGATGATCCAGAGTCCCGCCCAAACGCCGACGGCGAAGATGGCGTAGCGGGTGACGTCGGTCGCGACGTTCAAGAGCCATTGGCCGGCGAGGGCAGCGACGAAGTCTTCCATGGGAATGCCTCCTTGGTTTGCGAAGCCAAGGTGGCGCTCATGCGGCGGCACAATCTCGCCGATGGCGGAAAAGCTTGATCGTTTCCGAAATCAGCCAGCGATTTCCGAATTCGGCGAGGCTTTTTCGAGCGTGTCGCGCCGCCATTGTGTCGGCGTTTTGCCGGTCGCCTCTTTGAAGGCGCGGTTGAAGGGCCCGAGCGAACCGAAGCCGAGCTCGAACGCGATGGCGGCAACCGTTGTGCGGGATTGGGTAGGGTCGGTCAGCGTTTGCTTGGCCGCCTCGATCCGGCGGATGTTGACGAAGGCCGCGAAATTGCGGTGGCCGAGATTGTCGTTGATTAGGCGGCGTAGCCTGTGTTCGGGCACGCCTACTTTTTCGGCAAGGGCACCGATGGTGAGGTTTTCGTCCTTCCAAGCGGCGCCTTTGTCCATCACGTCGGCGAGCTTTTCGAGCGAGATCCGGTCGGCGGGATCGAGGCGCGGGGCGTCGAGTGCCCGTGCAGTTGCAGGCGCCGCGGTGCCGAAGATCGCGGCGTTCGTCTGCAGGAAGACGAAGCATCCGGCGAGGCAGAACAGCGCCATGACGCCACCGCCGACGAGACTGTACCACCACGCCTCCACGCCGACGGCTTCGCCGATTTCTATGCCCGACATGGTGATGACGTAGATCGTGACTAGCCCTAAGAACGGGCCGCGCACGAGGCGGCGGGCCTCAACCAGATCGCCGCGCCAACTTTCGTAGATGACGTAGAGCGCGTGTAACGCCAGCGCGATTTCGATCAGGTTGTGAACGACCCAAACGGCGTTGCGCAGGGGCGGTTCAGTGAAAACGCCGACGAGACCGACGGCGGTTAGAAACGCAATCGGCAGCAGCAGCGGCGGCGCGATCCGGCGGTCTTGAAACAGCGTGATGACGAACAGCCAAAAATAGCCAGCCCCACCGAGCGAGAGCAGCGTCAGCGGCGCGTCATAGTATCCAAGCATCGGCCGCAAGATTGGCGAGGAGTTCACGACGTAGGCGATTGTGCTGAGGAAGAACAGCACCCCCGCGATGCGCATCGACAGGGTCGTGCCGGCGCGAAAGAACGCCACGCCATTTGCTGCGAGCGCACCAATGGCTATGCCGCGCAGGAGAAATTCGATCAGAGAAACGGAGTCGTGCATCCAACGGCAATAGCGGTGTGCATGTGGGTGGCGCAAGTCAAAGCTTGCGCGGGCGTCCACCGTTACCCGACAATGCAGCTTGCGCTTTGAAGGAGCACCTGATGTTCGTGACGACAGTGCGGTTCGCCGCGGCGCTTGGCGCGTGCGCGCTCGCCGGCAACGCAGCTTGCGGCCCCAATGACGTTCCGCGTGGACCTTACGTCTGCACTGTCGAACAGACGGCCGGCATTGGAGCCGAGATGATGGAGGGGTCCGATCCGCCCAAGGCATTCGTCGACGATAGCGAGCGGAGCTTTCGCATTGTGGTGACGGTGCCTCGGAAAAAAGTGAAGGGGCGCGTCATCGAGACCACAGGCCGAGATCCGACGTCGGCCTTGCTGCAGGGCACCTATCTTGGCGATGGGTGGACGTTCACGGGGAGCGAGGACCAGGCGTTCTTGCGGCTTGATTTCGTCGGTGAAGCCGGTTGGCTTTGGTTTTATCACGCGGGGTTCGAAAAACCCGACGTCGATCACCTGAACCTCACCGTGCGTGAAGGGCACTGCGAACCGGGCAAGTAGTCCGTTCTTTCGGGCACCGAAACGTGCCGGGGCTTACTTCAAGCCTTCGATCGCACTATCGTCTTGGCGCCAAATCCAAAATTTAGTGGGCCTGTCGATGTCAATTGAGGAAGTCGGTGTTGTTAGCGACATAGTCGGATCCGTCGCTGTGGTTTTGACGCTCTTTTTTCTCGCGTTTCAAGTCAATCGTGCGAGACGGGAATTATCCAGGGAAAATGCCCGCGCTATGATACGCCACAACAACGAAATCTTGCTGAGACTGTCGGACAATCCAGAGCTGTTGGATGTGTATATGAGGGGGCATAAGAGCTTCGAGAATTTGACCGAGGCCGAGCGCATCAAATGGGGCACTTGGCTTTTCACCTGGGTCACTCAGACCGAGCAGGGATTCATCGATCGTAAGCAAAGGGACATTTCGGGTCTCGACCTCGACGGGTATTTGGAAGGTCTGGCGCTCGTGCTTCGAAGCACCGGCGGCAAAGCCATGTGGCCACGGATAAAGGGTTGGTTCGACCCAACTTTTTGCGAAGCCCTGGAGCGTCAAATGGCAAGATCAAGCACGACGATGGTTGAGCTAATCGCGGACCTGGCGTGGCAAACGTCGCCTCCGACCCAAGTTCGGTAGGCCTTCCACCCACGCCGAACGCGCCACCGGCGTGTGCTGGAGAGTGGCGTGGCGTTAACGCGTTTCCTTGCGTAGCATGATGCCGAACGCGCACTCTTAGCCGAAAGCCACGATGGCGGACGACAGTCAAACGCGAAAGCTTGCCACGATCGTCGCTCTCGACGTCGCCGGTTACTCGGCGCGGACGGAGGCTGACGAGGCGCGCACGACGGCGGAGGTGGCGGCCTTGCGCACGGTGATCGAAGCGATCGCCGCGAAGCACGGGGGCCGCGTTTTTAACACCGCCGGCGACGGGTTCATGCTGGAGTTCGGCTCCAGTCTCGCTGCCGTCGAAGCGGCGTTCGAGCTTGCGGAGACGTGTGAGCCGAAAGTGCGTGTCGGTGTGCACCTTGGCGATGTCGTCGTGCAGGCGAACGGCGATCTGCTCGGCCACGGCGTCAATGTCGCGGCGCGGTTGATGGCGCAGTCGGCTCCGGGCGCAGCGCTGGTGTCGGCCACGGTGCGGCAGACCATTCGCGGACCCATTGCCGAGCGGTTGGTGTCGCGCGGCACGATCAAACTCGACAAGATGGCCGAGACGATCGAGGCGTTTGCGCTCGTGGCGGCTGCATCGGTACAGGCTGCGGCGCAGGCGAAGGGGGCTGATCCGCTGCTCGCCGTCCTGCCGTTCGACAATTTGTCGAACGACCCGGAATTGCAATTCTTCTCCGACGGTATCGCGGAAGAGATTCTTCAAGCGATCGCGCGCGGATCGACCTTGAACGTCATCGGGCGCACCTCGGCCTTTCAGTTTCGCGGCGACCGCAAGGGCGGGGCGGCGCAAGCGCTTGGTGCAACGCATGTTCTCGACGGCGCGGTCCGCCGCTCGGGCGTGCGCATGCGCGTGACGGTTCAGCTCACCGAAGGGCGAACCAATCGTTTGCTGTGGACCGATCGCTACGACCGCAATGTGTCGGACGCGTTCGAGTTGCAGGACGACATTGCCGGCCACGTGACCGTGGCGCTCAAGCAAACCTTGACACGCCCCGCCACAAGCCCCGCCAAGATCGATCCCATCGCCTACGACCTTTATCTCCAGGCAAGGGCGCTCCTGCCGGAAGGCCGGAATGCAGACCTCGAGAAAATTGAAGCGTTGCTGACACAGGCGGTATCGCGCGCACCCGAGGCCGCCGACATCTGGGCCTTGCTTGCAAGCGTGCGGTCCCATCTCCTGCCCGCGGATCACGACTCTGACGGCGAGCCTATTCACGAAGCCGCACGCATGGCCGCCCGTCATGCACTGGCGCTCGATCCGCGTTCGGGCGAAGCACTGGTTGCGCAAGCGCTGCTCAAACCCGCCTTCGCCGAACACGGCGAAAAGCTACGCTTCGCCGAGACCGCATACACCAATGCTCCATCGGATCCCTTGGTCACCGACAACTACGCTTGGTTTCTGCAATCGGTCGGTCGCACCTCCGCAGCACTGGCGTTGACGGAGCAGGCGATGCGGCTTGAACCGCTATCCACGATGAAGGCGGTTCAGTACGCTCATGTCCTCTCCAATGTCGGCCGGGTCGAGGAAGCGGTCACCACCATCGAAGGCGCGTGGTCGCGCTTGCCTCACACACCGTGGCTACTGATCGGGCGGCTCAATCTTTACTTGTCCAGCGGCCTTCTCGACGAAGCCGAGCGCATCGCCAATTCGAGCGACTACGCCGCGTTGCCGGGGGCTGCGATGGAGCCGGTGAACGGCGCGCGTGTCTTCATATCGGTTTTGCGCCTGCCCCTGGCGCAACGCGAACAACTCTTGCCGCTCGATCCCGCGCTCAAAGACCACACAAAGCCGCTGGTACCGTATGTCTGCGCGGCGCTCGCATTTGCAGGTCTCGCCGACTTTGCGTTTGATCTGATCTTCGATGCGCTGGACACGGGGCGCGCCATCGGCAACCAGAGCGGCGCCGTCGGCGGCCGCGTCTCGCGCGCCACGACGACAACCTCGCTCTTCGATACGCGCTTCGCGATTCCGCTGCAGCAGAACATTCGCTTTCCCCGTCTATGCGCGCGCCTCGGCCTCGTCGATTATTGGTCGGCGAGCGGTCACTGGCCTGACTGCGCGCAAAGCGTAGCGCCGTACTATGACTTCAAGACCGAGTGCCTGAAGGCCGGTCGCGAAACCGCGAAGCTATGACCGACACCCCCCGCAAGCTCGCCACCATCGTGGCCCTCGACGTCGCCGGTTACTCGGCGCGGACGGAGGCCGACGAGGCGCGCACCACGGCGGAGGTGGCGGCGCTGCGCAAAGTGATCGAGGGCATTGCGGCAAGGCACGGCGGCCGCGTGTTCAACACCGCCGGCGACGGCTTCATGCTGGAATTCGGCTCGAGCCTCGCCGCGGTCGAAGCAGCACTCGAACTCGCCGAAACCTGCGAGCCCAAAGTGCGCGTCGGTGTGCACCTTGGCGACGTAATGGTGCAGGCGAACGGTGACCTTCTCGGGCACGGTGTCAACGTCGCGGCGCGGTTGATGGCGCAGTCCTCGCCTGGCGCCGCGTTGGTGTCGGGCGCTGTGCGGCAGACCATTCGCGGGCCCATAGCCGAGCGCTTGCAGTCGCGGGGCATGCTGCAGCTCGACAAGATGGCCGAGAGGATCGAGGCGTTTGCGCTTGCTTCGGCCGCGCTGCTGCCGAACGCTGCGCCGCCTGCTCCGGACCCCTTGGAGGCTGCACCGTCGTCGGCGCCTGTCAGACCGTCCATCGCCGTGCTCAGGTTTGCTAATCTGGGAGGCGATCCAGAGCAGCAGTATTTTGCGGACGGCATGGTCGAGGATGTTCTCACCGGCCTTTCCCGAATCAAAGGGCTGTCCGTCATCGCCCGCAATTCGAGCTTTGCCTGCAGTAGCGCCGCTGTCGATATCCGCAAGACGGCGCGCGAACTCGGCGCACGCTACGTCCTGGAGGGCAGTGTCCGGAAGAGTGGAGACCACGTGCGCGTGACCGCGCAATTGATCGAAGCCGAGAGCGCGCGTTCCGTCTGGAGCGCTCGTTACGATCGCAAGTTGGCTGAAATCTTTGCGTTGCAGGACGAGCTGGCGATGAGTGTCGTGGCGGCGATCGAGCCAAATCTGCGCGCGGCGGAGATCGAGCGGGTCAAGCGCAAGCGTCCCGACAATCTGGATGCCTATGATCTGCTGTTGCGCGCCTTGCCACTTATCTACTCCGCGATGCCTGACGGCGCGACCCAAGGACTTCCACTGATCGAGAAGGCAATTGCCAAGGAACCTGACTACGCCCAGGCGCACGCTTTCGCCGCGTGGGGACACGAGATCATGTTCATGCGTGGCGGCGGCCGCGACGATGATCGTGTTGCCGCCATCCGCCACGCTCAGGCGGCGATTGCTCACGGCCGCGACGACGCCATCGCCTTGGGGTTGGGGGGCTTCGTCATGGGGATGGTGGCGCATGATCGCGTCGCGGCGCGGCAGGCCTTTGAGGCAGCGCTGGAACTCAGCCCCTCGTGCGCGCTGGCATACATGCTTGGAAGCGTTGTGTATGCGCTTGGCGGCGATGCGACGAGAGCCATCGCGTGGGGCGAAGAAGCCATTCGCCTGAGTCCGCGCGATCCGATGGTCTACTCGCCACTCTTGTCGATCACGTTCGGTCACATTACGCGTGGCGAAGACGAAGCCGCGTTTGCGGCGGCGCAAAAGACCTTGCATGCAAATCCGACGTGGACTTCATCGCACATGCTCATGGCCGCGACACAGGGACGATTGGGGCACGCGAAGGGCGCGGCGTCGTCCGCAAAACGGGTGATCGAGTTGCAGCCTGACTTCACCATCAGCGGCTTTTGCACCGCGTTCGGTCTTGCGCCTTCGGTTGCCACACCGCTTGGTGAAGGTCTGCGTCTGGCAGGTCTCGATGATTGACAACGCAGATGTTCGCCGGACCTTTGGTGCGCGAAGACGCCACTCGTAAACTAAACGCCATGTTGCGGTCGAGGGACTGAACGACGATGGACGCATTTGCGCATCTTTCGGTTTTGATCTCGATCGTGCTCGGTCTTGGGATCACGAATTTGTTGATGGGGCTTGCGCGCATCGTGCAGATGCGGGGGCGGGTCAAAGTCTATTGGCCGGTGATCGTTTGGACGCTGGTGCTGCTGGTCCTCCATGTCCAAACGTGGTGGAGCATGTTCGGCCTGCGCAATGTCGAAACGTGGACGTTCGTCGCGTTCAGTCTGACTTTGATGCAACCGATCTTGTTGTTCTTTCTGAGTGCGCTGGTGTTGCCGGACTTCGACCGCGACGAGGCGCTGGACCTGCGTCAGAACTATTTTGCGCAGGCGCGCTGGTTCTTTGCGATCATCCTGGCGCTCTTGCTCACGAGCCTCGCGCGGACGTTTGCGCTCCAAGGCCGGCTTCCCATGGGGGAGGATTTTGCGTTCCACCTCGCCTTCATCGCGGGCGTCATCCCCGGCGTCGTGGTCACGAACGAGATATTTCACAAGATCTCGGCCTTGGTTGCCGCGGCGTCGATTTTCGCGTACGTGGCGCTTCTGTTCACGGTGCTGCGGTAAGGGTTCATGCGGAGCGACTACGATCTCGTCATCATTCGCCACGGGCAGAGCGAGGCGAACAAGCTCAATATTTTTACGGGTTGGCGCGACAGTCCGTTGTCGGAGCTTGGCGTTGCGGAGGCGCGGGCTGCGGGCGCGCTGTTGAAGCGCGAGGGATACACGTTCGATCTCGCCTACACGTCGCTGCAGAGCCGCGCGATCAAGACGCTATGGCTCGCGCTCGAAGCGATGGATTTGATGTGGGTTCCGGTCGTCAAGGATTGGCGGCTGAACGAGCGGCACTACGGTGCGCTGCAGGGCAAGGATAAGGCGCAAGCTGTCGCGCAGTTCGGCAAGGAGCAGGTGCATCAGTGGCGGCGCGGGTATGCGACGCAGCCGCCGCTTGTCGCCGTGAGCGATCCCGACTTTCCGAAGTTCGACGTGCGCTACGCCGGTGTGCCGGAGGCTTCGCTGCCGCGGGGGGAGAGCCTGAAAAACGTCGTCGACCGGGTGCTGCCCTATTGGCTGAGCGACATCGTTCCGCAGCTGAAAGCGGGCAAGAAGATCCTGATTGCCGCGCATGGCAATTCGCTGCGCGCGCTGCTGAAGCACTTGGAAGGCATCGGCGATGCGGAGATCGAGGGGATCAATTTGCCGACCGGTGTGCCCCGAGCCTACAAATTGAATGTGCGCATGTTGTCGGAACGGCACGCTTTTGTCGGCGATCCTGACGAAATCGCCCGGCGGATCGGTACGGTCGTGAATCAGACCAAGGGGGCGTGACCTCGACCTTGGCCCCATTCCCGACGAATAATCGCCATAGTGATTCTATCTGGTTCACCTCGTGTCCGTGCGTCGCAAGCAACTTGAACGTGGAACGGTGGCGCTTGTTGCGCTCGGCGTAAGCGTTTCGCTGGCTGCGGCGGAGGCGACGAACCCGAACGACAAGCTCAACGACATCCAAAATCAGCTTCGTCAGGACCGGCAGGACGTCGAGACGCTGGGCCGGTCGGCGGAGCAGTTGGCGCTCGAGCAGGAGCAGCTGCGCGCGCAGCTCATCCGGGCGGCCGGTGTGGCGCAGGAGCGCGAGCGGGATCTCAACGCCGTCGAGCAGCGGCTCGCCATGTTCGAGACGCGCGAGGCCAACGGCATGCGGGCCTTGATTACGCAGCGTGGGAAGCTCGCGTCGCTGCTCGCCGTTTTGCAGCGGATGGGAAACGAGCCGCCACCTGCGCTGATCGTACGGCCGAACGATGCGACGGCGGCGGCGCGTTCGGCGATGCTGCTGACGGCCGTCGTGCCCGCGGTGCAAACGCAGGCGCGCACGCTCTCCAACGACCTCGCCAATTTGCGCGAGATGCGGCGCAAGGCGGCGGAAGAGCGGCTCAAAGTTGCGGGTGCTGCCGAGGCTTTGGACAAGGACCGCAACGTGCTCAGCGAGCTCTTGACCCAGCGGCGGTATCTGGCAGCTCAAACGCGCGACCAGTTGAAGGCCACGCAGGCACGGATCGGGACGCTTGCGACCCAGGCCACCGATTTGCGCGCCCTGATTGCAAGCCTCAACGAGGACTCCAAACGGCCCGCACCCGGTTCCTCCACGACGATGACCACCCGGATCGCCTCTGCGGGGCAGCCGCGCAACACGCCGCTTGAGCAGTTGCGCGGGCTGTTGACGTTACCCGCTAACGGTGAACTCGTTTCGCGCTTCGGTTCCGCTGACGGTATTGGCGGGCATTTGGCCGGGATTCACCTGCAAACACGGCCCGGCGCGCAGGTCACGTCTCCGTGTGACGGGAAAATCGCCTACTCGGGCAGCTTTCGCGGGTACGGCAAAATGTTGATCATCGCCGCGAACGGCGGCTATCATGTTCTCCTTGCTGGTCTTTCGAAAGTGGACGGCGCTGAGGGCCAAGTGGTGCTCGCTGGCGAACCGGTCGGACGAATGGGGGCCGGAAACGTGCAGGCAGGCGAGAGGCTGTACCTCGAATTTCGCCGCAACAATGTACCCGTGGATCCGGTGCCTTGGTTTGCGGCCCTGAGACAAAAAGTGAGCGGATAGTCCATGAAAAAATACATGATCTCTGCAGTCTCTGCCCTGGGCGGCGCCATTGCCGCCGTCGTGATCGGGCAGGCGTTCGCCTCGACCGACACCTACCGGCAACTGAACCTGTTCGGCGACGTGTTCGAGCGGGTGAAAAACGACTACGTCCGCGAAGTGAAAGATGCGGAACTCGTCGAAAGCGCGATCAACGGCATGTTGAT
>JANNEL010000543.1:0-4061 GCA_031378595.1 Alphaproteobacteria bacterium | reverse complement strand
GCGGCTGCTGTTCCGGCGGGCGGTCGAAACTGCCGCCGAACGTGCTGCAGCCTTGAACCGACATCGCAAGCGCGGCCACCACGGCCACCATTGAGCGATTCATTGTTTCCCCGAAAGCAGGTAAAGTCGGAAATAACCTAGCCCATCTCACCCACACGGCGAAGTCCTTTCGGCCACCCATGACAAAGCTGCGCGCGAGAGTTCAGGGGCTGCTTTTGGCGGCGTTTGTCGCGATCTTGTTGATCATGGTGATCCGCATTTACGAGACGAAGCTCGCGCAAACGCCCACCAACCTCAAAGGCAACATCGCGACCGAAGGTGGCATGACCGCGAACCCGCCTGCCGGCTCGCCGCAATAGGGCCCGCGCTACTCGGCGGCGGTTTGCGGACGCGGATGCACCTCGCCGACGACGCCTTCGCGGATCGCGCCGAACAAGTTTGCTTCCGCCAGATTCTTCGCACCGACGCACGCGTGCGTTAGATTCGCCCAGGCGAAGTTCGTGCCCTTCATGCTGGCGCCCGACAAGTTTGCGCGCGCAAGACTTGCGCGGGCGAACTGTGCGCCGTCGAGGTTGGCACCGCGCAAATCGCAGTCTGTTAGGTCGGCGGCGTTCAAGAGTGCACCGGCGAGATTCGCGTTGCGCAGGTTCGCGCCGGTCAGGCGCGCGTGACGCAAGTCTGCGCGCGTGAGCGTCGCGCCCTGCAGGTCGGCAAATTTCCAATCGACGCCGGTGAGGATAACGCGCTCGTCGCCGACGATGTCAGCGGGGCGGCCCCAGAGGCGTGTCTTCGCCGCTTCCTTCACGAAGTTCACGCCGGCGAATTTCGGCGCGAAGCCCTTTTCGTGGCGGTGCTGGTTCCAATGGAGAACGCCATCGTCGAACAACCAACTGTGCTGTTGCGAGCCGCGGAGTTCGGTATCCGGCACGTGCGCGTAAACAGTCTCCTCGCCGCCGGCAATGGTCGTGGGAGCCACTGCGTCGTCAGCGGCAGCATCTTTGGGCGCCGGCTTGTCGCGCGGCGGCCAACCGAAAAGTATTGTGCGCCAATCCATGGCACCAGTTTAGGGCATCGGCGACGCGCGGGAACACCGTCCCTAGATTGCGTCAGCGGGGCTGCGACACTACCTGTACCGCGTTCACCATCGACTGGAAGGCCACTTTCACGCCCGCCATGGTCGCCTGAACATCCCCAGATTCTTCGGCGATCAGCGCGAGGCCGCGCCAGGCAAAGGCCGACCAGGCGTGCGCCCAAGGGTCGCCGCCGTCCGCCGTCTTGGTGGCATCGATCGCCGCAAGGAATGCTTCCATGGATTCCTTCACGTGACCGGCTTTCAGCTCCTCGTAGCCTTCGAGAACCTTGGCTGCGATCCGGTCGGGCGGTGCGCCATCGCCTTTGAGAGCGAGACGGCGAGCACCGAGCGCAAACCCGTCAGGGCGCCAGGAGCGCGCGGCAAGCTGCATGCGTTCCATGAACACATCGGCGGTCAAGTTCGCATGCAATGCGGCGAGGCCTGCGGGTGCGGTTTCGTCCACTGACAATGCTTTGGCCAGGATCGCGAAGAAGCGGCGGTTTGCAACGAGCGGATTTTCGGGCACGGGCTCAGCCGCGGCAACGACTCTGGTCGAGGCTTTCGCGGCGATCTTTTCTTCTTCAGTCGGCGCTTCCTGCGGGAACAGGATCCCGATCACGAGCCCCAACAGCCCAAGACCGACGGCAGCGCCTGCAATCAACAGCGCCGTTTCCGTCGACATGACGGCCAGTTCCATATGTACGTCCCCCAACGCTTACCGGCGCGATCCCACGCGCACCGCGCAATTGCTTGAGCGGTAATCGCTAGAAGCTAGGGCTGGTGTGGCGGGTGGGCAATTTCTTTTGCTCAACGCCCGCCGGAACCGATGCGCATGGTGCATGGAGGCGACGCTTTTCGCGCCGCAAGCGAGTTTAGCTCGGTGTAGGAAGCGTGCCGGGCGAAGTTCTAGCGCGGCAGGAAGAGAACGCTGGGCTCTTCGCCGTCCGAAGAATGGCGGAAACAACGGACCAAGTCGTAGAACAGTTCGGGCATACCGGTCGCGACGTTCAAGCCCATGTTGTAGGCGGCTTGTGCGGTGATCGGGAAGCCGTGCGTCCACTTGCCGGAGATGAGTTCGTCGGCGATCGCCGTCGAACCGTCTGCCGTGTAACTGCCCTGCAGTAGCTCGCGTGCGGTGGCACGGCCTTCTTGGATGATCTTGCGCGCCTCTTCGGCGAGGATCAGGTACTCGTCGCTGATCGACTCGAACGGCTTCACTTTCGACAGCTGCACGATCGAAGGTGCAGGGCCTGCGTAAAGCTGCGTGTCGATCGGACCCAGCATCGCGTGCGCGCCCATCACAATTTGATCTGCGGCGAGCGCGATGCGCGATCCGGCCGACATCGCGAAGTACGGCACGAAGACGGTCTTGCGCGCTTGGTGGCTTTTGATCGCACGCGCAATTTGGCGGCCGGTGAACGAGTTGCCGCCTTGCGTGTGGAGCACGATGTCGAGGGGGCGGGACGTGTCGCTGGTGACGATGGCGCTTAAGACGTCTTCGAGGTCGTCGAAGTCGAACGCCTCGTTCTCCATGTTCTCGCCATGGATCACGCAGATCACGCGCGAGCCGCGTTCCTGCTCGATGCGGCGGATGATGGCCTTGGCGCGATCGACGGCGACTTCGGGCACGTGGCCGCCGGAGTGGGCGAGCCAGACCAGATTTTCGTGACGCGTGGCGCGGCGTTTCTTCGGCGCGTGCGAGCGGTCGATATAGACGACGCTGCTGTCGATGGCGCCTGCCAGGTCGACACGCTGGCGTTCTGGCGGCGGCACTGCGGCCTGCGCACGCGCGGGCGTGCGTTCGTAGTCGAGGTAGGCGACGCTTGCCGCCTGCTCGTTGTCGCGGCGGCAGGAGCGAATGAGGTCATAGATCTCCGGCGGCATCGCGATCGAGACGTGCATGCCCAATTCTTTCGCCGCGACCGGCGAGATCGCGCGCCAGGAATAGGACTTGCCGCTAACGAGTTCGTCGGCCAGACGGCAGGCGCCGCAATGTTCCTTGCCCTCATGCATCAACTCGCAGGTCACGCGCCGCGTTTCGTCGAGAAGTTTGCGTGCGAAGTCGGCGTAGATGACCGTTTCGTCCGCCACGCGATCGATCGGCTTGTTCTTGATCCCGGCCAGTACGGATGAGGCAGACCCGTAGGCAACGAACGGATCGACGGGTGACATTGCCGCGTGCTGGCTCATCACCACTTCGTCGGCGGCGAAGGCCATGAACGAGGTCGAACCCAGCGCGAAATACGGAATGAAGACCGTCGTCTTCGCGGGATGGGCCTTGATGGCGCGCGCGATCTGCTGCGCGCAGGAAATCCACCCGCCTGGCGAG
This sequence comes from Alphaproteobacteria bacterium, assembly GCA_031378595.1. Lineage (GTDB taxonomy): Bacteria > Pseudomonadota > Alphaproteobacteria > Micropepsales > Micropepsaceae > SZUA-430. The sequence goes on along the minus strand of JANNEL010000543.1, from coordinate 660 downwards.
TGGATAATAACGTCGAGGGGGCGGTCCTTCGGCGTCTTGCGGATTGCGGTCAGTGCATCTTCGAGATCAACGGCGTCGAGCCGGTCGCGCGCCATGTTCTCGCGGTGGATGATCGCGATCACGCGCGAGCCGCGCTTATTCTCAAGGCGCGCCAGGATATCGCGCGTCGACAGCACCTGCACCGGCAGCTGGCGCTCATAGCCGTATTGTTGCGGCTCCAGCGGCTCCCACTCTTGGAGTGCGGCCGGCTGGTAGGATTGTTGCTGCGGCGCGAGCGCGTGGCTTTGTTCTTCCATCGACCGCCACGGACGCAGCGGCGGTTTGCGCGGCCTCACCTTCGGCGGCTTGCGCGGCTCGTCTTCGTCGAATTCGGGAATCTGGTAGTCGCGTCCGAAGACGTTCAGCATGGAGCCGGGTTGGAGGCGCGGCTCTGTCCTGCGGGCCGGGGCGATTTCGCGCGCGGACGGCAGAAGCAATTCTTCTTCTTGCGTGCGGTGAGAGAATTCGGACGGGCGAACGGCGGCTTCGTCATATTCGTCGAACGCTTGGGGCACGCGCTTGCGCTTCTTCGAACGCGCGGCGGCGGAACCCAGAAGCGATGGCGCGGGCTCGCGTCTTGGCTTCACAAACGCGATGAGCAGCATGAGCACTGCCGCGCCG
>JANNEL010000535.1:0-4041 GCA_031378595.1 Alphaproteobacteria bacterium | reverse complement strand
CACCGGCGCGGTCGGCGTCATCACTATCGACGATCCGGGCTTTACGATTGAACCGGCGCGCTGGCCGCTCGCCTATGCGCGGAACGTCGTAATCGACGATGCAGCGCCGCGCCCGCGCACGATTCCAGTGTTCCGCATGAGCGCCAAGGCGTTTGTGGATGTCGCCGACGCTGCCGGCCAGAACGGTACGGACGTCCTCGCCCACGGAAGCCACAGCGAACCAATGGCGTCGTTCGATTTGGCTGCGCGTTTCGAAGCGAGGCTCGCGAAACGCGAACGCCGTTACACGAGTGACAATGTGTTAGCCGTGCTGCCGGGTACGGACCCGAGGCTTGCGAACGAGCCGGTGCTGCTTGTCGCGCATCTCGACGGCTACGGGTTCGGCACGCCCGTGAATGGCGACAATCTCTACAACGGCGCGCTCGATGACGCGGCCTATGTGGCCACGCTCATCACCTTTGCCGAGGAGCGCCAAGGCCGCGGGTTTCGACGTCCGGTGATCTTCGCGGCCGTTACGGGTGAGGAGAAGGGCCTGTTGGGTTCGCGCTGGCTCGCCGCACATGCCACCCCAGGCGCGCCGACGCCGGTCGCGGTGCTCAATCTCGATCAGCTTCGTCCGCTCTATCCGTTCACGATACTAACGACGCTCGCGCTCGACGAATCGACGCTGGGCCAAACGGTGCGCGACATTGCAGAGCCGATGGGCATCGAGGTGCGGCCGGACCGCGAACCGGACCGCAACCTCTTACAGCGCACGGACCATTGGCCGTTCATGCAGCGCGGCGTGCCGGCGGTGAGTTTCCTCTTCGGTTTCGACTACGACACCGATGCGCACGCGAAGTACAAAGATTGGTATGAGAACCGTTATCACGCGCCGCAGGACGACATGTCGACGCCGATCGATTTCGGGGCGCAGGCCAAATTCCACCGCTTCTATTTTGCGCTAACCGAGGCGGTTGCGAACGCGGAGACTAAACCCGCGTGGTTGGAGAACAGTCGCTACCGCCCAAAGGCTGCGAATTAGTTTTCGATGTCGAGCAGGCGCCGGCAATTTGGTCCGCAGTTCGGCGGGTTTAGATCTGTGCCGGGTGCGAAAACGATGCCGAGCGGCTTGCCGGTTTGCATCGCGGTGAGAGCTTTGCTGACAACCGTCGAAGCGACCGGCTGATTCGTGTCGACGGCGAAGTAATAAACTTTGCCTTGGACCTTGTTGTAGCAGCGTACATGCGTGCGGTCGTGGAACGCCATTACGTCGCGCACAAGGCAGCGAAACGCGGGCGGCTTGCCGTCGCGGTCTTCGCGCAAGGTGCCGGGCTTGAACTCTTCGGCGGGCCGCATCTCGACTTGCTGTGGCGTCGCCGGTTCGGGTTGCGATTCCGGCACCGGCGGAAGCTTCTTCGGTTGCGATTTCGGTTCGGCGGTAACCTGACGCAGCTGACTGGGTTTGACGTCGTCGATCGGCTGCATCTCGAAGTGCGGTGGGATCGCCGGTTTTTGCAACGGGTCCGGTGCGGCCGGCTTCGGTACTGGGAGGCGCACAGGCGGGGCCTTCGCTTCAAGCGACGGGGCGGGCGCGGGTAACAGATTCTTCGCTTGCGGTTTCGGTTCTGCGGCGGGTGCGGGTACTTTGATTTTTGGCTGCGGCTTCGGTTCGGAAAGCGGCGCCTTCGGTTCCGGTAGCGGCGCGGTCAGGTCGGGTACGAAAAGTTCGGGTGTCGTCGGGAGCACGGGATCAAGCGTCGGCGCGGGCGGCGACGCAAGCAGCGGCACTTCAGGTGAGGTGTCGGTCGCCTTCATCGCGACAGGCGTCGTTTGCTCGAGAATTTCTTGCGGCGATTTCGGCTCTTCTTTTTTCTTGGCCGGCTCGACCTTCTTGGGCGGCGCAGCCCGTCTCAAGATGAGCGGAATCGTGACGGAGTCCGATCCCGAACTCGTCGTCGATGTCGGCTTTGCTGATACGGCTAAGGATGTTGCCGCCAAAACGACGACAAGCCCCCACCAATGCCCCCGCATTTACCATTCCCCAATGGTTGCGCGAAGGGCTTCCCCCTTCCCTTCCCGCGGGGACTATTGACGCGCATTCGCCTGGTTGGCGTCAAGGGTGAAACGGTCACAATGCGGGATTGCGCAAAATCATCAGCGTCGATGTGGCCGCGGCGAACAGCCTGTCATTCTTGTCCAAGAGCTTGGCTTCGGCGGTGACGATGTCGCGGCCGCGGGTAACCACCTCCGCCGTCGCGGTGAGACGGCCCGATTTCGCGGTGACCGCGCGGTGATACTTCAGTTCAAGCGTCAGGGTCGTGAAGCCCTGCCCCGCCTTCAGCGTCGAGTGAACGGCTGAGCACATGACGATGTCGATGACGGTCGCAATAACGCCGCCATGAACGGTGCCGAGCGCGTTGTAGTGGAACTCGGCAGGGTCGAAACCGCAGGCGACTTTGCCCTTCTCCACCACGAAATCGCTTACGCCGATGAGGTTGCCCACCGGCGGCTGCGGGACCTTGCCCTCGACCATGAGGCGCAGAAGCTCAAGGCCGGAGCGACCCTCGGCCATGGCTGCGATTTCGGCAGGATCCGCCCACGGTACGTGCGTTCGTTCTTCATCGGTCCTCATTTGCGCGCGAGCCATGCTAGGGGTTTGTGACCGACCGCGGGAGTCTCACGTGAAAGCGTTGTTCATCGGGCATACTTACGTCGACATCACGTTCTTGACCGACCACATTCCGGACGGCGACGAGAAGATGGTTGCGCGCGACTATGCAGTCGCGTTCGGCGGCAACGCGGTGACGGCGGCATTCGCCTGCGCGAAGCTGGGTGTCGTGCCCGATCTGTTGTCGACGGTCGCCGACGATTGGTTGGGCCGCATGTTCATGGACATGGCGCTCGCCTATCGCATTCCGGTGCATGCACGAAAGGTCGCGCGGTCGTCGTTATCGTTCATCATGCCGAACGACGGGAAGCGCGCCATCGTGCGTTGCCGTGACGACACGTATCTGCATCCGTTTCCGACGCTGAACCTCGACGGCTGCCAGATGCTCCATCTCGACGGGCACCAGGGCGATGCGGCGATCGCTTACGCGAAGCTTGCGCGTGAGCGCGGTATTGTCGTCTCGCTCGACGGCGGCGGCGTTCGGTCGAACACGATGGAGCTGCTGGAATTCGTCGACGTCGCGATCGTCAGTGAGCGGTTTTGCGAGCAGCTTGGGAAATCGCCGGAAGACCTGCTTGAGCTCTTGCGCACCAAGGGCGTCAAGGTCGGCGGCGTTACGCAGGGCGAGCGCGGATTGCTTTGGTACGAAGATACGGCGCCGGCGCGTCGGCTTGCCGCGATCAGCGTGCCCGAGGACCGGGTCATCGATACGAACGGGGCGGGCGACCTGTTTCACGGGGCCTACGTCTATGCGCGGCTGAGCCGGCCACAGCAAAACTGGGATTTTCACTTCCGGTTTGCCCGCGCAGCCTCAGCTTATGGTGTCCAGTTCTTAGGGAATGAGGCGCGGCTGCCACGGGTGGATGACGTGTTTGCCACAGCAAAAGCTGCTGGCGACGTGCTGCCGCAGACTTGAAATCAGAACTATAATGACAATTTGTCAGTTTACGGGTACAACGATATCCAAGCTGACGGAGACGAGACATGGCAGTCGCACCGACCTATCAAACCGAAACCGCCGCCTCGAACGGCGTGGCGTTCGAAAAGCTGGGCTACCGGCCGCTGGTCGCGCTGCGCGCGATAGGCAAGCTGCTGAAGGACAAAGAGGACACCGTGCAGGTGTTCGAGATCATGCGGGCGCTGTCGGGTAAATCGATCCCGAACGGTTATGCGCGGTTGCTGGACACACCCAAGGGTGGGGCGATCGCGTACCGCCGCCAAGAACTCGCTGAGATTTTGTCGGACCGCGCGTTCCTCGAGAGCCTGCCTGCGGGCAGCGTCGGCCGCACGTATTTAAACTTCACGACGACCGAGAACATTTCGGCGCAAGGCTTGATCGACGAAAGCATGCGCGCGGGCAATCAAGACGTGGAGCGGTCGCATCCGTTCGC
>JANNEL010000521.1:0-2983 GCA_031378595.1 Alphaproteobacteria bacterium | reverse complement strand
TTGGCGATCGTGTTCTTCATCAGGCCGATGCCCATCTGGTAGACCCGCTTCGTGAACTCGACGGCTTGTTCGTCCGTCATGCCGGCGGGTTCGAAGACGCCGGTCCAGGTGAATTTGCTCGATGACGCGTCGATGGGCGTTACAGTCATTGTCGCGCGATAGGACTTGTACGGTAGCGGCGCGCTGACGATCGAATAGCTGTAGCTATTTGCGGCCTGCGCTTCCAAGCGGTCGACGATCTTGCGACCATCGTCGAGTGTCAGCGTTCTAAGCGCGCCGATGCCTTCACCCTCTTGCACGCACGCTTCCGGCGGACGGCCCGACCATTTTCCGGTATCGCCGAAATCCCCGATCAACGCCCAGAGACTGTCGGCTGAGAGATCGAAGATTTGTTCAGCCTGCACGGTTGGCATGAGGTCTCTCCTGGGTCGTCGTTGCCGTACACCCGGCATCGCCCGCGATGTTCGCACTCATGTCTGTTCGGCATCAACAGCCTGCGCGTGGAACACCTCTTCGAACGCCATTCTTAGAGCGATGTCCACATCGGCCATCGTCGCGCTGAGCCCAAGATCGGCGAGGCTCGTGACACCGTGCTCGGCGATGCCGCACGGCACGATGCCGGAGAAATGCTCCAACTCCGGATCCACATTGAACGAGACACCGTGATACGTCACGCCGCGCCGCACGCGGATGCCCAGCGCGGCGATCTTGTCTTCGCGTCCGCCGTGCCGCACCACCCAGATGCCGACGCGTCCCTCGCGCCGCTGACCGCGCACATTGAAGCGCGCGAGCGTCCGGATCAGCCATTCTTCCAGATCGCGCACGAAGCGGCGCACGTCGTTGTTGCGCTGGCGCAGATCCATCATCACGTAGCCGACGCGCTGTCCCGGTCCGTGATAGGTGAACTGCCCGCCGCGCCCGGTCGCGAAAACCGGGAAGCGATTGGGTGTCAGAAGATCGTCCGCCTTCGCGCTCGTGCCCGCGGTGTAGAGCGGCGGATGCTCCAGCAGCCACACCAACTCGTTCGCTAGGCCGTCTGAGATCGCACCCGCGCGCGACTCCATCGCCGCGACGGCGTCGGGGTAGGGCACGGGCGCATCGCTGATGCGCCAATCGATCAGGGAAGATGAGGTCACGACCTCAAAGTGGGTCGTTCCCCCGCACGGGATCAAGGGTTTCTCTAATTCACACACATAATCGATAATTAATTTAATTCACGTGGAATCCTTGAGTAATGCCGCCGGAGGGGTTATCTCAGTTGCCCAAGCACAAAGGATGCGCTCGGTGCTTCCGATCGTTCTCGACATCTCAAACCGCCGGATAGCCGTCGTCGGCCGCGGCTATGCCGCGCTGCAGCGCTACGAATACGCGCGCGACGCCAGCGCCGAACTGATCTCGCTTTATGTGATCGATCAAGACGGCTGGGCCTGCAATGCGGAGGCCGCGATCTATGAGCGCCTGCCCGTAAAGGCGGACCTCGAAGGCGCCGCCGTCGTGCTGATCGCGGGCTTGCCGGTCGAAGAGGCAACGCGCATCGCGGCGTACGCGCGCGCGGTCGGCGCGCTCGTCAATGTCGAGGACGTGCCGCACCTGTGCGATTTCCACGTCCCCGCCGTCGTGCGCCGCGGCGACCTGCTGCTCACCGTCTCGACCGGCGGAAAGGCCCCAGGCCTCGCGCAGACATTGAAAACCCATCTGCAAGCGCAATTCGGTCCCGAATGGACCGCGCGCGTTCGCAGCGTCATCGACGCCCGTGCGCGTTGGCGCGAAGAGGGAAGGGCGAAGGTCGACATCACGCGCCTCACCAACGAACTCGTCGACCGCGAAGGCTGGCTGCGCGAGCGTGAGCCGGCATGAGCGAGCCCGCCACCCAACTGCGCCCGACAAGGCTGAAGGCGCCGCCGCCTGCACCGCGCATCTTCGATCAAACCGAAAAGCCTGCCGACGGCCTGCGCCTGCGCCTCGAAACGCTGCGCACGAAATACGCGAACGCGGACGCCCGCACGCTGCTGCGCGCGATGATCAAGGACGAATTCCCCGGCCGCATCACGACGGTCTCCTCGTTCGGCTCGGAATCGGTCGTGCTCTTGCACCTGATTGCCGAGATCGACCCGTCCGTCCCCGTGATCTTCCTGAACACCGGAAAACTCTTCGGCGAAACGCTGCGCTATCGCGACCGCCTGCAGGAAAAGTTGGGCCTCACCGACCTGCGCGCGATCGGCCCGCATCCGGACGACACGCGCACGCTCGACCAGGACGGAACGCTCTGGGCCCGCGATCCCGATGCGTGCTGCAATTTCCGCAAAGTGCTGCCGCTTCGCCGCGCGCTCTCCGGTTTCGACGCCGAAATCACCGGCCGCAAGCGCTTCCAAACACAGGCGCGCACCGCGATGTCGCCGGTCGAACTGAGCGGCACGCGCTTTGTTGTGAACCCGCTTTGGAACTGGAGCCTTCAGAACCTGAAGGAACACATCCTCGCGAACGATCTGCCGCGCCACCCATTGGTCGAAGACGGCTACCTCTCGATCGGTTGCATGCCCTGCACGAACCGCGTCCAAGCGGGCGACGACTACCGCTCCGGCCGTTGGTCCGGCACCGGCAAAGACGAATGCGGTATCCACGAAAACGTGGAAGGCGACGGCATCTAGCTGCGCCCGTTGTCGTACAGCAGCTGCGAACCCTTAGCCGTGACGACAACGCGATCCGCGTCGCATTTCACGAACCCGCCCGCGACAGCATCCTCCCAGATGGTGAGACGCGGACACGACGTGCGCCACGCATCCATCGTCTCGCGATAGAGCCGGGGTCGGGCCGCGACCCATTCCACCAGGTCAAGCAGCAAGGCTTGCGTCATGCGGTGATATTGCCGATGCGTGGCCCACCGGGACATCGTGATTCAGCCGATCAAGACGTTTGTCACGTGCCCGCTACAAAGTCGTGGGTGGTCCGCCTTCGCGGACCATGACGAGAGTAATTTGGCGGG
>JANNEL010000520.1:0-3165 GCA_031378595.1 Alphaproteobacteria bacterium | reverse complement strand
GACATCCGACCAAAAGCGCTTCGTGAACTTGCTGGCATCGACCACGTAAGGGCGATCCCACGTAAAACCGATATCGGCGACCTCCGTCATCAGCCGCGAAAACAGACCCAACGCCGGCAGCAACCACATCGGGATCACGCGAACTTTCATCGGCGCGCCGGCGGCCGTTGCGCCGAGCTGCAGAATTTCGCGCGGCGCGCGCGTCGGCGCGCACGGCATGTTCCAAATCTGTCCGAACGCATCGTCGCCTGCGTCGAGCAGCGTCAGCGCGGCGCGTGCAATATCGGGGACATACGCAAAGTCGTGCGGGATATCGGGCGGCACCAGCAGCGTTGCCGCTTGCTTGTTCGCCAACGCGCCAAGCCCGGTTGCTCCCAGATGGGACGCTGTAACGTCCGGTCCGTAAAAATCCGTGCAGCGAAGCTGCCGCAAGCTTCACGCGATCTTTCGCATCCATCCAAATGCGCGTGACTTGGCTCAAGATTGCGGCCTTGTTGCCATGGTTGGAGAGCGCCATGTCTTCGCGCCGCGGCTCGTGCTGTGGCCCCAGTTGATAGAGATTGTCGATGAACACCACGCGCGCGCCGGCGGCACCGCATGCCTCGACGATGTTCGTCATCGTCGTGGGCCACACCCGGCGCCACACACGCGAGTCATAGGGAAAGCCGACCGAGAGCAGGACCTGCGACGCGCCCGCCACCGCTTGCCGAACCGACTCTGGCTTCAAGATATCGCACGCGATGAACTCGGCATTGGCCGAAAGGTCGGCAGGCCGCTTGCGTTGCGCGATCCGCACCGCGTCGCCCCGCGCCAACAGCAAAGCCGTCGCCAAGCGCCCGACGGTGCCGTGACCGAACACGACCGTTAAACCCTTCATGCCTGAACCCCTCCAAAGATGCCTCCAGCATAGGGCAGGAGGCCCCGCTGCAACGAACGATCATGCTCATGGCCCGTGCGGTCATGCCGTTCAAACAAGGACAGCGCTAAACACACCCTTGCAACCGCACCGCGCCGCGCTCTTGATGTGCGCGCCGCCGCGAGGAACGAAAATGCTTGCCCGTCTATTCCCAAAGCAGATCGACAACCAATACCGCGGCTATCTGGCGGCGCTCATCCTGTTCGCGCCCATCGTGCTAATGAAACTCGCGATCGCCACCAACACGATGGGCGTAAACCCTTGGGTCCCGGTGCAGCGCGTCATCACCGGCGCTGACGGCATCCCACTCGATACATTCAGTCCGGCGGCGCAAGACCTCGTGGTCCATCTGTTCGCGTACTGGGGCCTTACGCAATTTCTGCTCTGTGCCCTCTGCCTGCTCGCGCTCGTCCGTTATCGCGCGCTGGTGCCGCTGATGTACCTGGTATTGCTCGCCGATCAGCTCGGGCGCAAAGGCTTGGCTCAACTCCACCCGACTGAAGCTGTGGCCAGCGCGGGTACACCAATCGGCTTCACGATCAACCTGGCGCTGCTGGCGGCACTCGTCATCGGCTTCGTCCTCTCGATTCAAGACAAAACCAAGGCGTAAGGGCCCGCTCGCAGGCGCGCGCCGTTCCTGCTATCGGAAGGCCTCACCCGCCGGAGGCCGCCCCCATGATCAAACTGCACCATCTGAACAATTCCCGCTCGCACCGCGTGCTGTGGCTCTTGGAAGAGCTGGGCGTGCCCTACGAGATCGTGCACCACCAGCGCGACGCCAACACGCGCCTTGCCCCGCCGGAACTGAAGAAAATTCACCCGCTCGGCAAATCGCCGGTGATCACGGACGGCGCACAAACCGTCGCCGAGTCCGGCGCGATCATCGAGTATCTGACGAAGACCCACGGCAAAGGAAAATTCTGGCCGGCCGACGGCGCCCCGAACTGGGTCGCGCATACGCATTGGATGCACTTCGCCGAAGGCTCGGCGATGCTGCCCTTCATGCTGGCGCTTTACGTAGGCATGCTGGGCGAAGGCGGCGCACCTTTGAAGCCTCGCATCGAGAGTGAAATCGCCAACCACTTGGCCTACATGGAAGAGACGATCGGCAAGCACGCCTATTTCGCGGGCCCCGACTTCACCGCCGCCGACATCCAAATGTCGTTCATTCTCGAAATCGCAGAACGCGGCAGCCGCCTGAAGGACTATCCGAATCTGGCCGGCCTGCTGAAGCGTCTGCACGACCGTCCCGCCTATCAACGCGCGATCGAAAAAGGCGGCCCGCTGGAACTCATGCGCCGGTAAGCGCTCAGTCGCTATCGGGCGGCGCCTTGATCCAGCGCTTGACTCGGATCAGGTGCGCCGCCACCGCAACAGCGGCCAGTGCCAGCCCGACCGCGTCGAACCACGGGTCGGCATAGAACAACGCAAGCCCCGCTGCCCCCGCAACGACGCGTTCGCTCAAGTTCGCCTCGGCAATGATCCATCCGCCGAACGCCGCGGCAAGTGCCGTCACGGCAATGCAGGCAGTCCCGAACGTCCAGGCAATCGACAACGGGGCGCCCATCATCAACAACCCGACGCCATCTGGCGACAGGCAGAACATGAACGGCACCAGGAACGCGGGCAAGCAATATTTCCACGCCTGCATCATGGTCGCGAAGGACTCGCCCCGTGTGATAGCGGCCGCTGCAAACGGTGCAAGCGCGGTGGGCGGTGAAACGTCGGCGAGCACGGCGTAATAGAACAGGAACATATGCGCTGCCGGCGGTGCGACGCCGACATTCGTCAACGCGGGCACCAGCATGACGGCTGCAATGATGTAGGACGCCGTCACCGGCACCGCGGTCCCGAGCACCCACATCGCAAGCGCTGCCAGCAAGATCGTGAGAAAGAGATTGCCGCCGCCGAAATCGACAATCAGGCCCGAGATATTGAGTCCAAGGCCCGTCAGCGTGATCACCGAGACGATGACGCCGGCACACGCGCATGTGGCGGCGACACCCACGACATTCCGCGCCCCGTCGATCAGCGCCTCGACCATCGCCGTCGCACCAGGCCCGACAGTCCCACCATCACGCCACGCACCAACCCACATCGCCGCCGAGTAAAGCGTCGCCGCACCGATGCCGATGAAGATGGCGGCCGACGCGCGCTCGCCGACCAACCATGCGACAAGCGCGAAAACGCCACCAATCGCAGCACCTTCGAGCAACGACAGCCGCGTGTCTTCGCGCAAAAGGCTCAAG
>JANNEL010000513.1:0-4582 GCA_031378595.1 Alphaproteobacteria bacterium | reverse complement strand
GTCAACCAGCGCGCCACACTCGACCGCCGCGCAAAGCTGGTCGAAGCGCTCTACGCCGCGACCCCGGCGCTGGACGTGATCATTGTGTAGCGCCACACCTCACCTTGTATTGCTGGCGACGGCGGGCCATCTGGTAGGCTGACTGCGCCAGACTTTTGGGGGAAGAATGCGCATTTTGATCCGGATCGTGCTGGGGCTCCTGTTGTTTGCAGCCTTGGGCATCGGCGGCCTGTTCGCGCTCTACGAGAATAACAAGGTCGCAATTCCCGATCTTGCGCATGCAACCAACGTCGATAGTCGCGCCGCCGACAACGCCAACAAGGCGACGATCGCCCGCGCTGCCGAACGGCTCGAGCAGCTTCGCCGCGAGATCGGCTACCCCGCCGTCTCGATCGCGGTCGCAGTCGACGGCGTTGTCGTCTGGCAAGAAGCCCACGGCTGGGCCTCGCTCGAAGCCAAAGCGCCGGTCACACTCGACACGCCGTTCGCAATAGGAAGCGTCTCGAAAACGTTGACCGCCGCCGTCGCGATGAAGCTGGCCGAGCGGGGCGTTCTCGATCTCGATGCCGACATCCGAAAATACCTGCCCGCATACCCGCAAAAGGAATTCGTGATTACCCCGCGCCAGTTGCTGTCGCATCAGGCGGGCATCCGCCACTACAATTTCGCGCTCACGCCGCCAACGTTCTCGGAAAACGGATCGACAACGCAATACGATCGGGTCGCCGACAGCCTCGCCGTCTTCGCGAACGACCCGCTGCTCTTCAAGCCGGACACAAGCTTCTCGTACAGTTCCTACGGGTTCGTGCTGCTCAGCGCTGTTATGGAATCGGCCGCCGGCAAGCCGTTCCTCGAACTCATGCAAAGCGAACTCTTCACGCCGCTCGCGCTCACGAACACCGGGCTCGACGACAAGCGCAACCCGGTCGCCGGCCGCGCCGCCGACTACCAAACGTTCATGCGCGACGGGGCCGTCATCCCAGCACCATTCGCGAACTCCAGCGGCAAGTGGGCCGGCGGCGGTTTCCGCGCGACGCCGACCGACCTTGCGCGTTTCGGGGTAGCCCTGCTGGGCGGGCAAGTGGTCGGCAAGGACACGCTGAAGACGATGTTTACGCCGCGCACGCTCGCGAACGGCAAAGTGAACCCGCAAGACTACGCACTGGGCGTCCGCGTGGACCAAATTACGGACAAGGCCTTCCCAGGCAAGTCCTGGCGCGCCGTCCACCACGGTGGCGTCGCCATAGGCTCGCAAGCGATGTTCGTCATGCTGCCCGACCAAAACGTCGTGGTCGCCTTGAGCGTCAACGCGACCACCCAACCGCCGGCCCGCGGCTTGTTCGACGCGGCAACCTCAATCGCGGTCCTGTTCGCCGAGGCGCGCTAGCGGCGGCAAAGTGTTAACGCCCGCCGCAGGCGCTAACGCTTCGAGAGTTGAATCGCAAACACTTGCACACGCGCCGCGCCGCCTATTTGATGCGCGCCGCAAACGACTTGAAAGAACCGACGATGGCGCTCGACGCGATAGTCAAAGGCCTGATGGATCAGATGGCGGCAAACCCGCAGCCGAAGCTGTGGGAGCTAACGCCCGCGCAAGGCCGCGAGATGTATCGCGCGATGGCGACCGTGTTGGAGCCGCCGGCGATCGCAATTGGCAAAATCGAAAACGTTGCGATGCCCGGTCCCGCGGGCGAGATAAAGCTGCGCCTTTACACGCCCGTCGCCGGCGGCGGCGCGGCGCTACCCGCCTTGATCTACTTCCACGGTGGCGGCTGGGTGATCGGTGACCTCGAGACCCACGACGCGCTTTGCCGAACACTCGCGAACGAAACCGGCGCACGCGTGATCGCCGTCGACTACCGTTTGGCGCCCGAACACAAATTCCCCGCAGCCGCCGAAGACGCGTACGCCGCCGTGAAGTGGGTGGAAGAGAATGCGTCGACCTTGGGCGTCGATCCGAACCGCATCGCCGTTGCGGGAGACAGTGCCGGCGGCAACCTTTCGGCCGTCGTATGTTTGATGGCAAAGCAAAAGGGTGGCCCGCGCATCGTTCACCAGCTGCTCATCTATCCCGTCACACAGTGGAAAGCCGACACCGGCTCGATGGCGAGCTTTGCCGAGGGCTATTTCCTCGAAAAGCAAACGATGCATTGGTTCTTCGATCAATACGCCGCGGGCGCCGATCCGAACGACTGGCGCCTCTCGCCGCTCGCCGCCCCCGATCTTTCGGGCTTGCCCCGCGCCTACGTCGTGACCGCGGGCTTTGATCCCTTGAAGGACGAAGGCAAGGCCTACGCAGACAAGCTGAACCACGCCGGCGTCGCTGCGGTCTACATGGACTACCCCGGCATGGTGCACGGCTTCTTCAACATGTCGGGCGTCGTTCCTACCGCGCGCGAAGCAATCGCCGACGCTGCGAAGGCGGTGCGCCTGGCCTTCAGTCAATAGGTCTACTGCACGGTGACGTTATAGGTCAGTGCGATCGACGCGCTCGCGGCAAGGCTCGCCGTGCTCCCGCTCAGCGTGCTGCCGGTGAAGTTCGCGCCGATCGGATCGCTCTCGTCGGCGCCGGTGCTGTTGTCGTCTTCCACTGTCGTCGCTGTCGTGCATGTCCCCCCGGAACGGATCGTCCCCGCGACATAGACTTGCGGCGCGGCGACCGCATCGCTGAGCACGATCGAAGCCGCCGCTTGGCTACCGACGTTCGTGATGACGACGCACCAGCGCACCGTTGCGCCAGGAACGCGCTTCGGGTTCGTCGTCCCGTTGAAGGGATCGCTGACCACGGAACTGGTCTTCGTAACCGAGAGTCCGCCGGTGACGATCGAGAGATTGAGTTCGTCGATGTTCCAGTAGTTTGGCTCCGTTTCGGCCGCGGCGCCGGTGCCAGGCCCACGCACCAAACCGTTCTGTGCGCCAATCGTGCTCGTCGAAGCGTCGCGCGCGAATACGCGAAGGATCCAGCCGTTTCCGGATGCCGCCGACGGTACGTTGAGCCGGTCGGCATTCACACTGCCGTCGTTCGTCCAGATAGCGTCGCCGGCTGTCGTATCGCCGTGGGTGCCGTCGTTGAAAAGCGGCACCGAGCGCACCGAGTTACCGGACGAATTGAAGAGCTCGACCGTCACCGGATTGCTGGCCGCGGTCGGTGCTGCATCGACGCGCGCCGTCACCGGCACTGTCGAGCCTCGCACCAGCGACGTCCCGTTCGGCGACACGAACACCACGCCAAAACCCTGCGGTGTCCCCAACGTTGCGTTGACAACGGACCACTCCACGTCGTCGATGTGAAACCAACTACGGAACTGGTTGATGTGCGTCGATTGGATGGTCAGCGTCACCGTCTGCCCGGCCAGCGACGACAGCGAAACACTGCGCGTCCACCAAGGTTCGGATTGCGCGGTCGCGCTCATCCCTTGCGTATGCACGCCGGCCGACGTCATGTCGAAATAGTTGTACGCGCGATACCCGGGCTGCACCGCGCTTTGTGGCGCGTTGGTGGTGTTACTCAAGTTCGGGCTGTGCGGCGCCGTCGTATAGTTGCCGTAAGCAGGACCCATGACATTGATTGTAGTGCCACCCGAATTGAGCCGGATCGTCAATGTGTCATAGCCGGTCGAGTCCCAGCCTTCGACACGCCACCTGACCGTGAAGTTGCCGGGGTTCGAGGCAGGCACCGTGAAGGTGCGCGTGATCGTACGCGACGTATCGCCGTTCTCGTTGTTCGTCCGCGAACCGATCATGTAGGAGAACGAACCCGTCCGCGGTGTACCGTCCGTCGTCTTCGGCGTCGGATAAGCGTTGGTGCCGTTGGTCGTGACCGATGGGTTCTCGGACGGGCGCACCTGCGCGTCGAGATTCGTGTCGCCCGATGGCGCGTTCCATCCCGCGGGCTGCGAAGTGCCGGCCGCACCCCGTTCGAAGTTGCCGTTCACGGGCGTCTGCGGGTTCGCAGCCTTCGCGCCGTTCTGCGTGATGTCGAAGTGGAGTTGGTACGTGCTGGCGCCCGCGTCTTCGAGGATGAAACGGATTTCCCCGCGCGCGTTGCCGCTCGCGTCCGTCGCGCCGTTGTAGACCGTGTCGGTGAACTCTTGGGTGACGGCCAACGACCCGCCGGGCCGCACGATGCGTGGACTGTTCACGTCGAAGGTCCCGCTGATGCCCATGGTCGCGAGCAGAGCGTTGAAATCGACGTCCACCTTGATCGTAGAGTTGACCGTGGTCCCCGCGGGCACATTGATCGGCACGCGGTAGTGCCAATCCGGCGTCGCACCTACGGCATTCTGATCGTACCAAGCGGGGCTCGTGCGCAAGTCTGCGCTCGCCGGCATCGCCAAGAGCAAAAGCATTATCGCGCCCGCGACCGAGCACGCGCGCGCAAATGCTCTCGAGTGCGAGTGCAACATCAACCCTGGCCTGGCCTTTGCCCGAACGCTCATGTTCGAGCGCGACGCGTTACCTCTGAATGAATGTTGCTTCGTTTTCGTTAATCTTTGTGCGAGGTTGCTGCCCGAAACGCTCCGTATTCGCGAAGGACGAACGTCATGGCCAATCGCCAAATCCACATCGTCGAATTACCGAA
>JANNEL010000504.1:0-4221 GCA_031378595.1 Alphaproteobacteria bacterium | reverse complement strand
CGGAGAGCCATGGTGCGGATAGGGCCGTGCGCGAGGACAATGTTCCGATCGGGTATTTGCGTGCGTTCGTGACGGTTCTGGTCGTGGCGCATCACTCCTTGATCGCTTATTTGCCCGACACGAAAGTGCCGTCGATGGCTGAGTGGACGTCGTCAAATCTGCTTTGGACGGCGTTTCCCGTCGTGGACAGTCAACGCGTTCCGGGCTTCGGCCTTCTTATCGGCATCAACGACATCTTCTTCATGTCGCTGATGTTCTTCATTTCGGGCCTGTTTGTTTGGTCGAGCCTGACGCGCAAGGGCGCGATCAGCTTTGCTGGTGACCGGATCGTTCGCCTGGGTTTGCCGTTCGCCGTCGCTGCGGCGGTTCTGGCGCCGCTTGCCTACTATCCTTCCTATCTGCAGGGCGGCGGCGCGCCGGACCTTGTTTCGTTTGCCAACGCTTGGCTTTCGCTCCTTTCGCTGAATGCTTGGCCAGCGGGGCCTGCGTGGTTCCTCTGGTTGCTGCTGGCGTTCGATTTGCTGGCGGTGATCGCTTACGTGATTGCGCCCCGGTTCGGTGTCGCGCTTGGGGCGCTGTCGGCGAATGCCGATCGTAGTCCATTGCGATACGTGCTCGGTCTCATCGCTGTTTCGGGAGGCGGCTTTCTCGCGATGAACATTTATCTCGGCTACGACGCGTGGGTGCATTGGGGTCCGTTCTTCGTGCAGGCGGGCCGCGTGCTGCACTATGCGGTCTATTTCTTCGCCGGTATCGGCGTGGGCGCATTCGGACTCGACCGAGGTTTGCTTGACGTATCGGGCAAGCTTGCCCGGCGTTGGTGGCTGTGGTTGCCGGGCGGATTGATCGGCTTTGTCGCTCTCACCGCCGCGTTCCTGACGGCGCTCGGCATGAAGTTTCAGCCGCAGCTGCTTTGGACAGTCGTGCTGTGCGCGCTGTTTGCGATTGCTTGCGCGGCGTTGTCGTTTTCGCTTGTTGCCGTGTTCGTGCGCTTCTTCAAACGCGCAGGCCCGGTGTTCGACAGCTTGCGCCGCAACGCCTACGGCATCTATCTGTTACACTATGCGTATGCGATTTGGCTGCAGTTTGCGCTTCTCAAGGCGCCGTTGACCGGCGTGGAGAAGGGCGGGATCGTTTTTGCGACAGCACTCCTGCTCAGCTGGGCAACGACGGCGTGGTTGCGGACTTTCCCCAGTGTTGGGCGCGTGATCTGACGTGACGATAGAGGAGAACCTCCCGATGGACACCGCCAGCGAAAGCGCACGCGATGACCTAGCCTTTATTCGCTCGGTCATCGACGCGGGCAACAATCGAACCGCGATGGCGGGCGGCGAGGCCTTCGTTGCCGGCGGCTTGATCTATGGCGCGCAGTGCCTTGTGCAGTGGCTCGGCGCGACGGAGTTGGTAACGCTGTCAAGGCTTGGCTGGTTGGTTTCGAGCCTTGGGCCTACTGTCGTCTTCCTGGTTTGGCTCAGTTGGTTCGTGTGGCGGTCGCGCGGTATTGTGCAGCCGCGCGCACAAAAGGCGATCAATGCGTTCTTCGCGGCCGCGGGCACCGCCAATCTCGCGCTTGTCATCGCTGTCGGCATGCTGGCGTTGCGCAAGGAGAGCATCGAGATTTGGGAGCTCTATCCCTGCTTCGTCTTTGCGATGCAGGGCGCGGGGTGGGTTGTCGCGTTCATGCTGCGCAAGCAGCTCTGGCTTTTGGCCGTGGCCCTTGGGTGGTTCGTGGCGACGGTTGTTCTCGGTTGGGCGATCGGCAGCACGACTTATATCCTCATCGCGGCGCTCAGCCTTCTCCTGCTGATGGCGCTACCCGGTTACGTGATGATGCGGCTTGCCCGCGCGGCGGAATAGGTTCGCACGATGGCGGGATTCGACGTCGGCAAGATCGACGATGTCATCCACGGCCGGTTTCGGCTTGGCATCATGGCCTATCTTGCCGACGCGGAAGTCGCCGACTTCAACGAGCTGAAGGCCCTGCTGCAGGCGACGCAGGGCAACCTTTCGATCCATCTGCGTAAGCTTGAGGACGCGGGCTACATCAAGATCGAGAAGAGTTTCTTGGCGCGCAAACCGCTGACGCGTGCGCGCATCACCCCGCAGGGCCGCAAGGCGTTCGCCGGTTACATTGCCGCGATGGCCAAGCTGGTCGGCGACTAGGCCGGGTGACGCATTGCGCTCCAGCGCGCGGGCGGACTACACGTGTCCCCAACTTGATGGGATAGGGACATGAGCGTTACGCTCGAAGACATTCGCCGCGCGGCAGAGGCGATCAAAGGCCAGGTCGAGCGCACGCCGTGTCACCGGTCGCGGACGCTGTCGCAGCTGACGGGCGCCGAGGTCTTTCTCAAGTTCGAGAATTTGCAGTTCACGGCTGCGTTCAAGGATCGCGGGTCGCTGAACAAATTGCTGTCGCTGACGCCTGCCGAACGCAAGGCTGGCGTGATCGCGATGTCGGCCGGCAATCATGCGCAGGCGGTTGCCTATCATGCGGCGCGGCTTGGCATTCCGGCCACGATCGTGATGCCGGAGACGGCACCGTTCGTGAAAGTCAAACACACAAGGGAATACGGCGCGCGGATCGTGCAGAAGGGCATGGCCCTTTCCGATTGTGAGCAGACGACGAACGAGATCGCGGCGAAAGAGGGGCTCGTCTTCGTGCACCCCTACGACGACGAGAAGATCATCGCGGGGCAGGGGACGATCGGGCTCGAGATGCTCGAAGATTTTCCGGACCTTGAGATGATCGTGGTGCCCATCGGCGGCGGGGGCATGATCTCCGGTATTGCGACGGCAGCCAAGGCGTTGAAGCCTTCGATCCGGATCGTGGGCGTCGAGACTGCGCTTTATCCTTCGATGCATAACGTGCTTCGCGGCGGCGGGGATGTCAGCGGCGGTCAGTCGATCGCGGACGGCATTGCGGTCAAGAACGCCGGCGTGATCACGCGCGAGATTTGCCGGCGGTTGGTCGACGATTTCCTTCTTGTGTCCGAGGAAGCGATCGAGCGGGCGATCGCGCTGTTGCTCTCGATCGAGAAGACGGTGACGGAAGGTGCCGGCGCGACGGGATTTGCGGCGCTGCTTGAGCATGGCGACATGTTCAAGGGGCGCAAAGTTGGCGTCGTGCTGAGCGGCGGCAATATCGATCCGCGCTTGCTCGCGAACGTGATCTTGCGCGAGTTGCAGCGCGAGCGGCGGATTTTGACGATTGCGGTTGAGATCGAAGACCGGCCAGGGATTCTGGCGAAGGTGGCGGCGCTTGTCGGCGACGCGGGCGCGAACATCATTGAAGTCGTGCACAACCGCATGATGACCGACCTGCCCGCCAAGGGCGCGGAGTTGCGGATCACGATGGAAACGCGAGACCCCGCACACGCGGACGCGATTTGCGCCGCGGTGCGCGCGGCTGGGTATGTGGTGCGCGTGCAGGATATGAAGGCGTATCAATAGGCGCCGACTAGCGCTCGAATTTCACGCTGAGAACGATCGACGACATCGTCTTTTGCACGCCTTTCAGGCGACCGATGGCGTCGAGGATGGAGTCGATCTTTGCCGTGGTTTCGGCGGCGACTTCGGCCATCATGTCGAATGTGCCGGAGATTGCCGCGAGCGAGCGGACTTCGGGCATCTTCTTCAGGTCGGCCGTGACGCTTGCTGCCATCTTTGGGTCGACGCTGATCATCACGTGGGCGGCGATCTGGCGTTCGGCGAAGTCTTCGCCGCTTCGGATCGTGTAGCCCGAAATGATACTCGTGCGCTCCAGCCGCGCGATGCGCTCCTGCACCGTCGAACGGGCGAGATCGAGCTTACGGGCGAGGGCCGATACGCTTTCGCGTGCGTCGGCGCGGAGCAGGTTCAGGAGTTTGCGATCGGTGTCGTCGAGCGTTGCCATCCCGGCAATATGCCGGTTGATCCGTTAATTTGGCACTCACTTTAGCGACTTTCGACGGTTTGATTGCTGCAAATCGGCGGAAAGCAGGGGTAGGGTCGTCGCCTTCATTCGATTTCGAAAGGCATTCCCATGGCGACGAAGCTCATTCTTCTCGGTGGCGGCAAAATCGGCAGCGCCATTACGGCGATGCTGGGCGGCACCGGCGATTATCAGTTGACGGTCGCGGACCGCGATGCGGAGAGCCTGAAGCGCCTGCCCACGAAGAACGCGCGCACGATGGTGCTGGACGTCGCCGATCCTGCGGCGCTCCGCGGCGCCATGAAGGG
>JANNEL010000501.1:0-5710 GCA_031378595.1 Alphaproteobacteria bacterium | reverse complement strand
GCGAACGGCGCGAGGCGGAGATGGAATCGTTCGCGGACGATCTGTCGCTTGGGCTGATGGTGGTGCTTGAGCGCTTGGGGCCCGAGGAGCGCGCGGCGTTCATTCTGCGCGAGGCGTTCGACAGTTCGTACGCGGAGATCGCTTCGGCGTTGGGCAAGAACGAGCCCGCCGTGCGGCAGTTGGTGTCGCGCGCGCGGGAGCGCGTGCGCGCGGACCGGCCGCGGTTTCGCGCCCAGCCTGAAGTGCATCAGCGGTTGATGACGGAGTTCCTGTCCGCGGTCGCCGCGAACGACACGGCGCGGCTGGTCGCGATCATGAAAAGCGACGTCAAGTTTGTGACCGATGGCGGCGGCAAGGCACCTGCCGCATTGCGCGTCGTCGATTCACCGGAAGACGTCGCGCGGCTGATGCTGCATCTTGCGGGCGCCAAGGGCGGGCCGCAGGCGATGAAACTCATCACCGCGAACGGCGTGCCGTCGGTGTGGTTTCGCGACGGGCAAGGCTTTGAGACGGTCGCGCAGTTGGACGTCGACGGCGACAAGGTCGGCGCGATCTACATCGTGCGCAACCCGGAAAAGCTTGCGCATTTGAAGCTGCACTGAGATTTGAAACGCCAAGCTGCTGTGCGTGATCGCGTGCGCCGCGCTTGTCACAGGCGCCGTATTGTTTCCCGCAAAGGCGCAAAGCCGCAAAGAAAAAAGAATGATAACCCTTGGCGCGAAGCGCCTGTTAGGCGATTGAATGGCGCCTGCGGCGCGAGGGTGGTTCTCTCTTCTTTGCGGCTTTGCGCCTTTGCGGGAAACAATACGGCGGTCGCGCGGGCTCTGCGCCGCAGGTTAGGCCGAGCAGCTTGGCGTGCTTGGCGTTTCAATGACGAAGCCTGCACGCGGGCTATTCGGCCGGTGCCGGTTTGGCAGCCTTCGGTGCTTCGCTTGCGGGCCTGTCGAGGCGGCCTAGCAAGGGTGAAACCAGCAGGACTGCCACACCGATGCCGGCGCCCCAGATCGCGACGTTTGTGAAGACGCCGATATAGGTGTGGAGGGCGGCAGCGGGGTCGAGCACCTGCCCTGCCACGGTTTGCGCCGCGGTGAGGCGCGCGATGAACCCCGCAAGGAGGCCAGCCCACGCCGAACCCAAGAACCATGTTGCCATGATCGTTGCGACAGTCGCTTGGGGTGAAAGTTTCGTCATTTGCGCGAGCCCGACTGGAGACAGGAAGAGTTCGCCCGTCGTGTGCAGGAAGTACATGCCCACAAGGAAGATCATGGGCACCTTGTATTCCGCGCTGGCGAAATTCTCTGCACCCCAGACCAGTACGCCGAAGCCCGCCGCGATTTGCAGCATGGCGAGGCCGAATTTCGCGGGCGCGTTCGGGTCAAGATGGCGCGGCTCCAGATAGGCCCAGAGCCCTGCGAAGATCGGCGCCAAGATCAGAATAAAGCCGGAATTGAACGACTGCGTCTGCGCCGGCGTCATCGCGAAGCCGAATAGGTTGAGGTCTGTGTTGCGCTGAGCGAACTGGTTCAGCGATGAACCGGCCTGATTAAACAGAGTGAAGTAGGCAATCGAGAACGTGACAAGCACGAGCGCCAGGATCATGCGCTGCGCCTCAGCGCGCGTGCACTGTGTAAGCATAAAGTAGATTAGATAGATCAGCACCGTGATCGATCCGGCTAGCAGCGCGTATCCGACGAGTTCGAAGCGCTGAATCAGCAACCAAACGAGACCGACCGAGAGGAGGACGCCGAGGTAGATCAACCACTCGAACTTCACGCCGGCAACGCGCCTTGCGAGCTTCGCCGGGTCGGGCGGCTCACCCTTGCCTTCAAGCAGCGGCTTGCCGAGCACAAAGACGACGTAGCCCGCGAGCATACCGATGCTCGCCAATCCAAAGCCCGCCCACCAACCGACTTCTTGGCCGAGCCAGCCACAGATAATCGCGGCCCAGAACGAACCCAGATTGATCCCATAGTAGAATAGCGTGAAGCCGGAGTCGCGGCGCGGATCGGCTTGAGGGTAGAGCTGACCGACGAGCGAGGAGATGTTCGGCTTCAAGAATCCGACGCCCATCACGATCAGCGACAGCGCGAGATAGAAGATCGCGACATAGAACGGATCGCGCGCCTTAACTGTGAGCTCGTACGAGCCTTTCGGAAGGACCGCGGGGAGCGCACCGCCGGCGGCAAGTTCTTTGATCTCCAGATCGCCGCCGCTCGTCGCGCCGATCGCATATTTGTTGCCGTCGACCAGAAGATGGACCTGACGGGTGTTGCCGCGTCCTTCGACGTCGAATGCGTATTCCTGACCTTGGTAGGTGAGGATTTGTTTCGCCGGTTCACCTTCGATCGCCATCGTGCCGTGGCCGGCCACCAGCAGCAGCGCGCCGAACGCGACCGCTTTGCGTGTGCCAAGGTAGTGGTCGGCGAGGAAGCCGCCGAGCAGCGGGAGGAGGTACACCAGCGCGCCGTAGGTGGCGTACTGGCCGGTCGCAAACGTGTCGTCGATCCGGAATTGTTGCGTCTGGTAGAAGATCAGCAGGCCGCGGATGCCGTAGAACGAGAAGCGCTCCCACATCTCGGCGAAGAAGAGAATGAAGAGGCCCTTCGGGTGGCGGCGGATCTGCAGCAACACCGGGATCGCGGTCACGATCGTGATGAAGATACCGGCGACGGCGATCATGTTCATAGTTGGGCCCCTGAGCGACGCTCGGGATTATCACACCGACGACGAGGCCGGAAGAGTGACGGCTAGATCTCGACCTGCGTGCCCATCTCGACCACGCGGTTCGCGGGGATGCGGAAGAAGCGGGTGGCAGAGAGTGCGGCTGCCTGCATGGCGATGAAGAGGGCCGCTTGCCAGCGGCGGAGTTCGGAGCGGCGGGCGGGGATAAGCGTTTCTCGCCCCAGGAAGAAAGTCGTCTGCATCAGGTCGAACGACAGGCCGAATTGGCGGCAGAGCTCGAGCGCGCGCGGGACATCCGGGCGCTCCATGAAGCCGTAATGCACGATGACTTGGTGGAAGCCTTTGCCGAGCTTTTCGACCTCGATGCGATTGGCGTCGGCCACGCGCGGGAAGTCTTTCACGTCGACCTTCATGAGGACGACGCGTTCGTGCACGACGTGATTGTGCTTCAAGTTATGCAGGAACGCGGTCGGGATCACGGCCGGGTTCGAGGTCATGAACACCGCCGTGCCGCTGACGCGTTCGGTCGTGCGATCCCAGGTCTCCAAGAACTCGCGGATCGGCATTGCATCGCGGTAGAGCTTCGTCACCAGGATCTCGCGGCCGCGGTTCCAGACCATGAAGGCGGCGAGTGCTGCAGCTGCCGCAATGATCGGAAACCAGCCGCCGGTCGGAATCTTCAGCGTGTTCGACGCCAAGAACATGAAGTCGACAACGAAGAAGCCGCCAAACACCGAGTAAGCCAGCCAGCGGTTCCAGCCCCACAGCCAGCGCGCGACGACGGCGGCCAACAGGCCGTCGATCATCATGGCACCGGTGACCGCAAGGCCGTACGCATGGGTCAAGGCGCTTGAGTTTTGGAACGTGATCACGACGATCGCGACGCCGACCATGAGCAGATAGTTGATCTGGGGGATGTAGATTTGCCCCATCTCTGTCGCCGAGGTGTGGCGGATGTCCATGCGCGGCAGATAGCCCAGCTGGATCGCCTGCCGGGTTAGCGAGAAGACGCCGGAGATCACGGCTTGCGAGGCAATGACGGTGGCGCAGGTCGCCAACAGCACCATCGGGTAGAGCGCCCAGTCGGGTGCCAGATGGAAGAATGGGTTCTTGATCGCGGAGGGATCGGAGAGGAGAAGCGCGCCTTGGCCGAAGTAGTTTAACACCAGGCAGATCGAGACACCGGCCCATGCCGCGCGAATGGGGCCGCGGCCGAAGTGGCCCATGTCGGCGTAGAGCGCCTCGGCGCCCGTCACGCAGAGCACGATCGCGCCGA
This sequence comes from Alphaproteobacteria bacterium, assembly GCA_031378595.1. GTDB lineage: Bacteria > Pseudomonadota > Alphaproteobacteria > Micropepsales > Micropepsaceae > SZUA-430. The sequence continues at coordinate 1,752 of JANNEL010000501.1, read as the reverse complement.
GGGCGACGAATGTGATCCAAGGCTTATCGATGATCAGGTCGATCGCGTAGCCCGGCCAAATTGCGCTCAAGATCGCGGGCCGTTGGAGGACTTCCATCAAGCCCAAGCCGCCCAGTGTCAGGAACCACAGGATCATGATCGGCGCGAACAAGCGACCGACGCCGGCGGTGCCGCGGCTCTGCAGCATGAAGAGGGCGACCAGGATCACCGTCGCCAACGGAACGACGGCGTGATCGAACGCATCCGTCGCGACGCGCAAGCCTTCGACTGCAGAGAGGACCGATACGGACGGAGTGATCAACGCGTCGCCGTAGAAGAGCGACAATCCGGTCAGTGCAAGCAGCCATATGATGCGCCGGCGGCGCGGCGCGGCGTGGCCGGTTCTAAGCGCGAGCGAGGCCAGCGAAAGCACGCCGCCTTCGCCCTTGTTGTCGGCGCGCATGATGAAGACGCAGTACTTCAGCGTCACCACGATCACGAGCGACCAGACCGCGAGCGAGAGGACGCCGTAGACCGACGTCTCGTTCAGGCCCATGCCACCGGTGAAAGTTTCGCGCATCATGTAGAGCGGGCTGGTGCCGATGTCGCCGAACACAATGCCGAGCGCCGCCATCGCCAACGTGCGTTGGCGCGCGGTCTGCGCTTTTGGGTCGGTGACGGTGGTGTCCATGGGCGCGCTCGCGGGAAGGCCGCGTCAGTTCTTCGTTCGCTCGCGGATCATCTGCACCTGGCGCACGATCACCTCTGCTTGGCGGATCGAGGCGAGATCGATGAGCTTGCCGTTCAGCGCCACGGCACCCATTCCCTTAGCGGCACCATCCTTCATGGCGGCGAGAATCGCTTCGGCACGTTTCACCTCGTCGGCGGGGGGCGTGAAGACACGGTTGGCGAGTGCGACCTGGCTTGGGTGGATCGCCCACTTGCCCTCGCAACCCAACACCGCCGTACGCTGAGCTTGCGCGATGAAACCTGCCTCATCCGAATAATCGCCGAACGGACCGTCGATCGGCCTAAGCCCATGCGCGCGGGCAGCGGCCACCATGCGCACAGTCGCGTAGTGCCAGAGATCCGACCAGTGCTGGTCGCGTTTGCCCGCTTCGTCCTTGTCGGTCAGCACGACGTAATCCTTGTTCGGGCCGCCGATGTTCGTCGTGCGCATGCCAGCGGACGCTGCGTAATCGGCGGAGCCGAAGTGGAGCGACTCGAGGCGCTTCGAAGCGCCGGCGATTGCGTCGATGTTGTTGAGGCCGAGCACACTTTCGATGATGACTTCGAGCTTGATCTTTTTCTTGCGGCCGATCCCCGCTTCGATCTGCGAGATCAGCATGTCGATCGCGTAGACGTCGGCAGCGACACCAACCTTCGGAATCATGATGAGGTCGAGGCGTTCGCCCGCCTGCTCCATGATGTCGACGACATCGCGGTAGCAGAAATGCGTGTCGAGGCCGTTGATCCGGACCGAGATCGACTTCTCGCCGAAGTTCTGGGTCTTCAGCGCTTGAATGATGTTCGTGCGCGCCTGCGGCTTATCGGCCGGCGCGACGCTGTCTTCGAGGTCGAGGCAAATGACGTCGGCGTCGCTTTGCGCAGCCTTCTCGAACAACGCGGGGCGAACGCCCGGCACGAAGAGTTGCGACCTATTCAGACGCGCTGGAACGCTTTCGACTGTCGTGAAGCTCATGTGAATGCCCCGTCTTTGGAATCGCGACGTCGGGCCCCCTCAAAAGAGGCCGGGAAGCTATGCCTCCCCCT
>JANNEL010000498.1:0-2667 GCA_031378595.1 Alphaproteobacteria bacterium | reverse complement strand
CTGGCGCGTCCACTTCCCGAAGGAAGACATTCAACTCTTCCATACGCGCGCCACGCCGGGCCAGGCTGGCAAATTGCTCATCGCGCTGCTCGACTCCGCGAACGAACACGCCGTCAGGCCGGAGTTCTACAATACGCTGACCGAGAACTGTACGACAGAGGTCTGGATGCTCACCGACGCCATGGGCCTCGGCCAGCCTACCGATTGGCGCCTCTTCGCCTCCGGTTACTTGCCCGAGTTCCTCTACGATCTCAAACTCCTCGACAGATCGCGGCGCATCGAAGACCTGCGCGCGGCCGGTCACATCATGCCCCACGTCCGCGCGGCGCTCGACAAAGTCTTGACGGGCGCTCAGTTCTCGAACGCGATCCGCGAAGGTGTTCCGAAGTAGCGCGTTGGGATTCGCGCGCTTCGTCTCAGGTGCGCGGGAAGTCCGGTCCCCACCACGCCGAGCCTGAGGGCTTCTCCGTGTAAAACTGGCAGGAATATTCTGCTTCGTCTTCGTCATCCGGCAATCCGGCCTCGCAGGCTTCGATGTCGGCGAAGGGGCCGGCGACGAGGCTGTAACCGCCCGGCGAGAACTCAACCTGATACCACCCGGGACTCGTCCAGACCGGTCCGGCGGCGGCCGCGGTTCCCAGCCAGGCAACCAGGGCCGCGAGGAAAAGGAGTTGGCGCATACGACGCTCCCTCATCTTCGAAACCTCATACTGTCATGCCGCGTTGGGCTTGCCCATGCGGATGCGGGGTCCGCGCCCGAGCCGCGCCGGTTAACGAACTGCGGATGTTAAGATTTCAAGTCTCGTGCCGCGATAATTCGGTCCCATATTCCGTTCACCGGACTCAAGGCCTCCGGGTGCCCCGCCGAACCAATGGCGCAGACGCGTACCCCGCCGGCCGGTATCTTTAGCGGCGCCCTGATTCTTGGGGTCCGCTTCTCAGGTGCAATCATGACGACGACTTATTTGGCGCTGCTGGTGCTCGCCGCACTGGCGCTTTCGGGCATTCGCATCGTGCAGGAATACGAGCGCAGCGTGGTCTTCCGGCTCGGCCGGTATTCTCGAGTTGCGGGGCCGGGGCTCTTTTGGATCATCCCGGTGATCGAATGGACGACGAAGGTGGACTTGCGCACGCGCACGGTCGACATCGAGCGGCAGGAGACGATCACGAAGGATAGCGTCACGGCGAACGTGAACGCGGTGTTGTGGTACCGGATCGAGGATCCGAAGAAGGCCGTGATCGCGGTGCAGAACTATCAGGCGGCGGTCTATCAAGTGTCGCTGACGAGCCTGCGTAACATCATCGGCCAGCACCAGCTGGACGAGGTTTTGAAATCGCGGGACACGATCAACAACTCTCTCGGCGAGACGGTGAACCACACGACGGCCGCGTGGGGCGTCAAGATCGAAATGGTCGAGATGAAAGACGTCGAAATCCCGACCGCGATGCAGCGCGCGATGGCGCGCGAAGCGGAAGCCATGCGCGAGAAGCGTGCGCGGCTGATCAAAGCGGACGCGGAGTTCGAAGCTTCGCAGAAGCTGACCGCTGCGGCGGAGCAGATGGCCCGAAGCCCGATGGCGCTGGAACTTAGGCGCTTGCAGATGGTGGCCGAGATCGGGGCGGAGAACAACACGACGACGGTGATCATGCTGCCGTCAGATTTGATCAGCTTGGCGCAGTCGGTGGTGAAAAGCTGAATACGGAATGCCGAGAACGGGGATCGGAAGAGTGGCTTTCCGATCCCCGTATTCTGTTGTCAGTTTTCTGCTTATGGTCTTCCGGCGTGTGGCGCATCGACGGTGGCGATAAGAATTTTGCCTTTCGGCTCGTGTGCCACTTCGTGGGGAAGCGAGCTTGGGGCGGTCAGCATGAAGAGCGTCTTGCCGTCTTCCCCGCCGAGCATGCAGGCGTAGCACGGTGCATCGGTCGCGATGACCTCGATCACCTTGCCACCCTGTGCGACGCGGTAGCACTCGGGGGCTAAGGGGTTGGCGACCCAAATCGTGCCTTCGGCGTCCAAGCATATGCCGTCGGGGATGCGTGGCCAGAGGGAGGCCCATTCGCGGCGGTTCGAAAGCGTACCGTTCGCGCCGATGTCGAATGCCGTGAGGCAACCGCCGAGGGTTTCGCCGATGATCAGCGTCTTGCCGTCTGGCGTGATCACCGTGCCGTTCGGGAAGTGCATGTCGCTCGCCGCGACACTGACCGTGCCGTCGGGTTGTACGAGCGTGAGTTTTGCTGCGACGTGGTCGGCAATGACGCTTTCGGGGCCACGCTTCGTAAGTTCCGTGTCGAGATCGAAGCCGAAATTGCCGACATAGGCGCGGCCTTCGCCGTCGACGACCATGTCGTTGCAATACCAGGTCGCAATGCCATTCAGGTCGGCGTGGACGCTCATTTGGCCGACCGGCGTGCGGCGCAAGAGCTTTCGTTTTTCCATAGAAACGATTAGCATGTCGCCGTTCGGCATCCAGCCCAGGCCCGAGGGGCGATCGTCAATCGTGAATTCCGTGCGCACGTCGCCGCTCAATGAAACCGATTTCACCGCATGGGCGAAGAAATCGGAAAACCAAAGCCGCCCGTCATGCCAACGCGGGCCTTCGCCGAAATAGATGCCGGTACATAGCGTGCGGGTTTCGCGGGACATGCTTGTCTCCTTGGGCGTTC
>JANNEL010000476.1:0-1960 GCA_031378595.1 Alphaproteobacteria bacterium | reverse complement strand
CGCGCGAAATCGACGCGCTCACCACAAGCGTCGATCTGCACGCAACGCTCGGCGACGTCTTCGACGTCACGCAACGCCAGCGCACACACGGACATTCGTTGCGTCCGTTGATCGAAGGCACGGCCAACGCAATCCGCAATCACGTGCTGATGGGCGTCTGGGGCCGCGAAGTGCACGTCACCGACGGCCGCTGGAAATACGCGCGAGCACCCGTCGCAAAGAACGAGCCTCTGGCGATGTATTCGAACCGCTGGTCGACGATGCCGACGCACGTGCTCGCGCGCGAACAGGAACTCCCCCTACCCGACCACCGCGCGGCACTGGCCCACATGCCGGGAAGCACCGTGCCGGTGATCAAGCAAGTCTGGGACGCTAGCGACCCGGTGCCGTTCTGGGCCTGGACCAGGTGGGACGAACCCGGCGCGCATCACGTCTACGACACGGCGAACGATCCTACGGAATCGGAAAACCGCCGCAACGGCCCGGATGAAACGCGCATGACCGAAATGCTGCGCGATGCGCTGCGCACCGTCGAAGCGCCGGCCGAGCAGTTTCAGCGGCTGGGCCTCGCCTGAACAATTTCGCGACGGCGCGACCCGCAATGAAATTGAAGGCTGTCGTTGCGCAATGGTCATAGTCGCCGTTGCACGTGAGCGGTCGAAGACACGCTCCGCGCGCGAACTACAAATCACCGCAATACGTAATGACAGCCGGAAAACCGCCGGTTGCGTCGACCGCACTTCGTGAGCGGATCGGCTGTTAACCCGCGAAGGTTAACAATTCCTTAAAATCCTAAAGTCGACTCGCACGCACAAAAAAAGAGGTGCCGCATGGCTGAGGGCTTGGACAAGGTGGTCAGCGGCAAACTTCGCCGCCGCGCCGCGATCTTGATGACGGGCGCGGCGCTCAGCGGCTTCTATGTCTGGATGCAACCGGCCGTGCTCGGAACGCTTGAGGCCAATTCCGCACAAGCGGCCGACGGAACCAGCGGCTGCGTCCTCAAAGTCGGCAGCACGCCGCTCACCGTCGGCGGCCGCCAGGTTCGCGTTCAGTCGAGCGAACTCTGCGGCAACACCAGCGCCAACCTTGTTCCGTCACACGGCCCCGTCGTCGAAGCAGCCGAAACCCCGGCGGACCTCTTGCGCTCCACCATTCGCGAAGAGGTCCGCACGATCCCACCCGTCGAACGTTTCGCCGGTGCGTCCCCGCGCGCGAAACCTGAAGCCGTCGAATTGGCGTCACTAGGTCCCGAGCCCCAAATCACAGAAACGCAATCACACCGCGACGACTTGGAACGCGAACACTTGCGCGCCGACGCGGCACCGGAGCCGGTCGATGACCGCGGCGACAACTTACCCGACACAGGGCACGACGACGGAGGGGAGCACTCCAGCGGCGAGCGCGACGGCGGCGAACACGCCGAGAGTGACGGCGGCGACCGCGACTGCGATCAGCGCGAGGTCGCAAGCAACGATGACGGCCGCCACGATTGGAGCGGCGGCGACCGCGACGGTGGCGAGCACGATGGCGATCACGGCGGAAGTGGCGGCGAAGGTGAAGGTGCCGAAGGCGGCGGCCACCACTAGTCTAATTCGCCATCCCGATTCGCAGCCAGTTGGAGCCGCAGCGGCGGCACTTCATGTGTTCGGCCACGTCTTCGATTCGGGTGTTGCGCTGCCTCGCGAATGTGCGGCGCAGATCGTATGGCTTCCAGATTCGGAAGTTCGGGCACGCGCCGCACATCACCACGAGGTTTTGTCCCCGATCTATGATCTGCCACATCCGCAAACCTTGCAGCTGCGTCTCGATGCGGTAACGGGCGCGGTTGGGTTCGGGCATTGACTTAGTGGAACAAATAGCGAACAATTACGCAAGACTCACCCCACCCGAATGGTTCGACCGAATGACCGTGATTTTGTGGAAAGCTCGACACCCCGAACGGCACGACAAGGCCGCCGCA
>JANNEL010000432.1:0-1559 GCA_031378595.1 Alphaproteobacteria bacterium | reverse complement strand
CATGCGGCCTTCGCGGTCCAGAATGTCGTCGGCGAGTGCGACGAGGCGTTGGTTCGGTTGCGCGTGCGGCGCGCGGGCGCGGAGCATGCGGGCGATATCGGCCTCGCGGCCCGGTTCGTTCAGCATGCACGCGATCGTGAGTGCGGAGGCGGTCGAGCGGCTGATCCCCGCCCAGCAATGGATCAGCATCGGTTGGCTTCGATCCCAGCCCTTCGCGAAGGCGATCAGTTCGCGCACGTGCATTTCGTCGGGCGGCGCGTGATGCGTCGGTGACGGTGCGACGACATCGTGCATGCCGAGGCGCAAATGGCGGTGGCCGGAAACTTCTTCGGGTGTCGGCATGTCGTCTGTCGGGTCGAGCAGCGTGATCAGATGTGAGGGCCGCAACTGGCGCGCCGCATCCGGCACTTGGCTCTTCGGGCAGACATAGATTAGGGGCATGCCGGTCAGGCCCGTGCCGACGGCAGCAATTCGGTGAAGCGTTCGACGAATTTTTTCTGCGCCTCGCGAGCGGGTAGGGGCAACAGCTTTACCTGCGGTAAGCCTCGCGGCGGACCGAAGAACTCGAGCGCTTCTTCCGAAGAGAAGCCGGCGAGTTGGGTCGCCTCGAAGTAAGCAGCGGCCTTGTCGGCACGTTTGATCAGTGCGGTTACGTCCTCCGGCAACTGCGCGGAAAGGCCGAAGCGGAGATGGATTGCGGCCAGCAACTTGTTCTCGAGAGCTTTGTAGTCGAGGCCCACGGCTGCCTTGAACGGACTGATCAGATCGCCCACCACATATTCGGGCGCGTCGTGCAGCAGCGCGGCCAGGCGCGACCTTTGCGCGATACCGGGCTTCAGCGCCGCAACGAGGTCTTCCACCAGCATGCAGTGCTGCGCTACCGAGAAAGCGTGATCGCCGTGCGTCTGTCCGTTCCAACGTGCGACGCGGGCGAGCCCATGGGCAATGTCTTCGATTTCGATATCGAACGGCGATGGATCGAGCAGATCAAGCCGTCTGCCGGACAGCATGCGCTGCCAGGCACGCGGTTGGACCATGCGCAGAAGTTTGGCCATGTGATAGAGTAACCTTGTTTGACGCACTTGTTGACCCCAGCCGCTTGATTCAAGTCAAGGTGCACCTAGGTTCGAAGGACTAGATTTCTTGCGACGATAGAGGAGGGTCCCATGGCCTACCGCAAGATTCTTGTTCCGCTGACCGGTGCCGCACGCGACGCGAGCGTACTTGGCGCTGCGTTCGACGTGGCCAAAGCGTTCGGCAGCCACGTAGTTGGCGTGTTCGTGCGGCCCGACCCCAGCGAGGTCTTGCCCTATCTCGGTGAAGGCGTTTCGGCCGGCGTCGTCCAGGAAATCATGGACGCGTCGCGGGCGGCGGCGAATCGCGCCGCAGTGGCGTCGCGAGCGTCACTGGATGAGGCCGCGCGGAAGGTGGGGGCTGCGACGTTAGACATTGCCCAGGCCGGCGATGGTGTGAGCGCGTCCTTTTACGTCCGCGACGGGTTGTCCGAAGAGGTGATCGCGCAAGAGGCTCGACTTTCGGACCTGGTCGTTTTCGATGTG
>JANNEL010000070.1:0-3255 GCA_031378595.1 Alphaproteobacteria bacterium | reverse complement strand
GGTCGACTTCGACCAAGCCGACGCCTTCATGTTGGAAGCCCAGCGTCACGTCCGTCGGCACGAAGTCGATGTCGTAGATTGAGACCGCGCCGGGCCCGTAACGGTCGACGAAATAGATCAGACTGCCGCCGATGCCCTCGATCGCCGGAATGTTGAGCTCCATCGGCCCAACCTTGCCGTGCGCCGGCTTCGCGCCAAGTTCGATCGCGCGCGCATAGGCTTTGCCCGCGTCGCGCACCCGAAACGCCATCGCGCAAGCCGACGGCCCATGCGCCTTGGCGAACCGCGCACCGTGGCTTTCCGGCTCTGCATTGACGATGAAATTGACGTCGTGCTGCTTATAAAGCGTGACGTTCTTGGAGCGGTGCTTGGCCACCGCACGAAACCCCAAGCGCTCGAAATAGCGCCCCAATGCGGCGGTATCGGGGGCGGTGTATTCGACAAATTCAAACCCATCCGTACCCATTGGATTCTCGAACAAATCGGCCATTTTGCGTGTCCCTCAAGGCGGTTTCGGGCGGCAATATAGTTTCAGTTGAAACTATTATCAACCATTTCATCGCTCGTGTGCACAATTGAAGACAAGTCATAGCACCCCCACATGCACGGACCTGTCATCCGGCCGTTGGGATGATGTGCAATTAGATCGAGGAGAGACGATCCAATGTCGAACATCTTCACGCCGCGCTCCGGCAACAACCCGAGCCGGCCACAGATTCCAGGTGGCCTCGGCGGCCTCATGAGCATCCCCGTCATCATCGCCACGTTTGTCGCGCTGGTGATCTGGATGAGCTACACGCCGATCGACGAAGGCGAAGTGGGCGTCAAGCTGCGCTGGGGCCAAGCCGTGGACACGCTGCGCCCGGGCTTCAACATCGTGATCCCGTTCATGGAGTCGGTCGTTATCCTGCCGACCCGCACGCAAAAATTCACGTTCCCGGAGCTGCTGAATTCCTACTCGAAGGACATTCAGGCCGCCGATACCAAAGTCTCGGTCAACTATAACATCGACGGCAAAAAGGCGATCGAGGTCTATTCGCGCTACGGCCAAGGCTTCCTCGAAACGATCATCCGGCCGAACGTCAACAAGCGCTTCAAGGAAGTGTTCGGCCGCTATGAGGCCGCCGAAATCGTGAACCAGCGCCAGAAGCTCGGCGAGGAAATCGAAGACAGCGTCCGCAAAAACATGCCGGACGGCCTCGTCATCGAAGGCGTTCAGATCGAGAACATCCAGTTCTCGAAGACCTACGAAGACGCCCGCGAAGAAGCGGCGAGCGCCGAAGCCGCCGTGAAAACCGCGCGCCAGCAGCTCGAGCAGAAGAAGGTCGACGCGGAACGCGTGGTCGTCCAAGCGACCGCCGACGCCACCGCCCGCATCACTGCAGCCAAAGCCGACGCCGACGCCATCCGCCTCAAGGGCGAGGCTGAAGCCTCAGCCATTCAAGCCAAGGCCGGCGCCTTGCGCGACAACCCGGGCTACGTGGCGCTGACCGCGGCCGAAAAATGGGACGGCAAACTGCCCACCACGTTCGTGCCGGGCTCGTCGGTTCCCTTCGTGACGGTCCCGCGCGGCAGCGCACCGTAACATTCATCGCGTTCCTGTGGCGGCCCGCCCTCACCGGCGGGCCGTTTCCGTTCAGCCCTCCGCGTTGAGGCGCACGAGGATATCCGCCGCACGCCGCAGCGCTTCGCGCTCCTGTGCCGCCAGCGCTTCGATCTGTTTGGTGAGCGCCACCAACCGCCGCTCCCGGCCAGCCTCAAGCAGCGCCTTGCCCTTCGACGTTGCAGCAATCCGAACCGCACGCCGGTCGTGCGCGTCCGCGACCTTCGTCGCAAGCCCGTCCGCTTGCAGCTCCGCGACGAGACGCGACATCGTCGGCGCGCGCACTTGCTCCGCCGCCGCGAGCTCCTTCAGCGTCTGCGGCCCGCCGAACACGAGCACCGAAAGCGCTGACGATTTCGGCGCCGACAGCCCCATCGCCGCGTCGCTCTTGCGCAAACGCCTGAGCAACCGGATCGCCGCCGAATGCACGCGCGCCGCGATCTGATGCGCCTCGCCTTTTTTCAACCGCGCCTCTTTACACAATTAGTTAGCTAAGCTAATTATATCGCAACAACCGGGACCAGCAAGATGTCTTTGTCCAAAATCGCGCAAATCGCCCTCTCCACCCGCGACCTGCCCAAGGCCGTTGCCTTCTACCGCGACGTGCTCGGCCTCAAACTGATGTTCGAGGTCTCGGGCATGGCCTTCTTCGACGCGGGCGGCACCCGCTTGATGCTGGGCCAAGCCCAACACGACGGCCCGCTTCAAAACAACACGTACATCTACTTCGACGCCGGCGACTGGACCGCGACCGAAGCGGCGCTCATCGCGCGCGGCCTAAAGTTCGACCGCAACGCCGAAATCGTGCAGCGCGCGGAGGGCAAGGAACACGCGCTCCGCTTCTTCAAAGACCCCGACGGCAATGCGCTCGCCATCATGGGCTGGCGCGCCGCCAAATAGGTCAAGACTTCGTCCGCAGCAGCACCAACTCTTCCGACGCGGACGGATGCAGTGCCACCGTCGCGTCGAAGTCGCGCTTCGTCGCCTTCATCTTCACCGCAATCGCGACGCACTGGATCATCTCGGCCGCGGCTTCCCCCATCACGTGGCAGCCCAGCACCCGGTCGTTGCTGCCGTCCACGATCAGCTTCATGAAAATCAGCGTGTCACGCCCGGACATGGTGGCGCGCATCGGCCGGAACGCCGTCTTGTAGATATCGACATTCTCGTGCGCGGCCCGCGCCTGTTCCTCGGTCAAGCCCACGGTGCCGATCTCCGGCGTCCCGAAGACGGCCGTCGGGATATCCGCGTGGTCCACCGCAGTCGGCCGTCCGTCAAACACGGTGTCGGCAAAGGCCGCACCCTCGCGGATCGCAACCGGCGTCAAGTTCACGCGGTTCGTGACATCGCCGACCGCGTAGATATGCGGCTGCGAGGAGCGCGAGTAAGCGTCCACCTTCACCGCACGTTTATCCGTCAGTTCCACGCCGCAATGTTCGAGCCCGAGCGCACCGGTATTCGCGCGCCGTCCGACCGCGAACATCACTTCGTCGACGACATGTTCCGTGCCGTCTTTGAGCCGCACCCGTTTGCGCCCCGCATCGGCCTTGATCGAAGCGACAGCGGACTTCAGATGCACGTCGATCCCGCGCTTCTGCATCTCGTGGCGCATCCGCTCGCGAACTTCATGATCAAACCCGCGCAGAATCTCC
>JANNEL010000301.1:0-4667 GCA_031378595.1 Alphaproteobacteria bacterium | reverse complement strand
GAGTTGATGCGCCATCAGGCGGATTTCGTGACGCTGAAGCCGGGCTTGTCGGCGATACACGACGGGGCGGATGTGATGTCGCGCTGGGCGCTCGACAAGCTGGTCGTCAAGGCGCACGAAGATCCTGTCGCGCGGCAGCACGTGAGTGCGTATTTCAATCTGCATCCGGAATTCGTCAATGTGGTCGCGATCGACTTGCCGGAGAAGTGGCGCTTCGACGGCGCGCGGGTTTCGATCGATACGCCGGCGGACGTGACATTCATCGAAGCGATCTACGCACGTCTGCACGCGCAGGCAGGCGAAGCGACGCTCACCGACCTTATCGCGTTGCTGCAGCGCGAGCCCGCGCTACTCGATCTGAACGCGTCGCCGGTGCGGGCTACGCAAGTGGGCGGCACTGTCATCATGCGCTGTGACGGTAGCCGCGCGATGGGGCTTGGGCGCGTCCGGCGGTCGTTGAGCATCGCGCGGGCTCTGCGCAATCGCGAAGGGTTTGCGGTTCGTTTTGCGGTGCGCGGCGACGAGCTTGGCTTGGGTGCTGTCGGCGAGGCTGGCTTCGCCGTCGATACGATGCCTGCCAATACGAGCGAGATCGACTGGTTGTTGTCGCTGGCCGAAGCGCACAAGCCGGTCGCCATGATGCTCGATGTTGCGAGCGAACTGTCGGCGACGTCCGTCATGCGGTTGCGCGGCGCCGATATGATTGCCGCCGTCATCGACGATCTGTCGCCGCGGCGGCTTGCGGCTGAAGCTTCGTTCTATGCGCCGGTGCCACAAGTGTTCGCGCTCAATTGGGAAGGCTCGGAAGCGGAACCTCATGTTGGGTGGGAGTGGGTGGCGCTTGGTCAAGATGCCGTTCCGCCGCTTTCGCGCCGAGACGGACGAGCGCACGTGGTGGTTTCGGCCGGCGAGTTGACGCTTACTGCAATGCGCGCGCTCGCAGGTCTTGGAACGGCGTTCGATACGACTGTCGTCATCGGTCTCGGTGCGCCACGCGACCTTGAGGCGAAAGTCATGAGAATTTCACCGAACGCCGCGATCGTGCACAGCGCGAACGACTTGCCGAAGCTGATGGGCGAAGTGGATCTGGCGATTGCCGGAGCCGATTTTGCCGCTTGCGAGCTGGCGGCGCTGGGCGTCCCCGCGATCTATCTTTGCGGTGATGAAGAGACTTCCGTGCGCGCCTCGGCATTCGAGCGGGCGGGTATGGGCTATGCGTTGCACATTCCGGACGAGGTGAAAATCGCGGCCGTCGTGCACGACCTTTTGTCCGACGTGTCGCAGCGGCGGGCGATGAGCGCCGCGGGGCGCATGAACCTCGACGGGCGTGGAGCACAGCGGATCGCGCGCCGTCTGAAGCAGCTCGTCGACGAGCGGGCTGAAGCGCTGGCGGTGTCAGATACGGTCGTGGAGCGGCGCGCGTTAGCAGTTCGTTAAGTGCCGCTCTTAAATCGGCCTTAAGCGTCTTCGGCGCAGACTTTGTCCCGTGAACTACGCGCGGACTAACGACGCGTGCAAAGGGGCTTTCATGGAATCGTTGAAGTCGATGCTGGTGGCAGTCTCTACTCTGCGGATGCAAGCGGAGTATATGTGCGACGTTGCCGACGAACTTGCGTTCTCGCTCTCGGGCATACAGCGCGAGCCGGGATACGACGCGCCGATTCCGCTCTTCGACCACGACCTCGGCTACGATTATCGTGAGGTCTATATGCCCGGTCATCCGGCTGCGGATGCGCGTGGTTATGTGCACGCCGAAGACTTCGCCTCTTCGTATCCGGTCGAGACGAACGACACGCAGATTGCGTACGAAGCTCAACTTGCGGCGATGAAAGAAGCGCTCGAGGCAGAGCTTCCGGCCGCGGATGGTGAAGTGCCGGACGAGGACGACGAAGAGCTGATCGCTGTCTACGGCTAGTCGGATTTGCCGCGAGGCGTCGCCGGAAGATGACACTGGCGGCCGCGGTTCCAGAATCAACATAATTCTATACACGCCAATACGTTGGTTGCTGTCGCGCGTGCACGACGTGAGCTATTTGCGCCAAGCCATTGACAGTGGCTGTCCCCAACGGTGCGGTCATTATCCCCTCGTCAACGTTCGCATGGCCTTCGAATCAGGCAAGATGCTCGCCGACTGATTTGCGGCGCCGGATGTCTACGTCCGGCGGCGAATAACGCATCGGCGGGGGAACAATGTACCGAGGGTATGGAATCCGCCTTCTTGAGCGGCGGCTCGCCGACGTTGCGCGACCTGTGATTTCCTTTGGTTTGAACGCGCGAGTTTGAGCGTTGTCTATGAAGCCAGCGATTGAGCCTTCTGCCGAGACACCGAGCGCCGAAGCGCCGGCGCATCCGTTGTGGGCCTTGAGTGGAAGGCTATCCAGCGGTCAGTGGGCGCTGGGTTTGTTCGCGGTCGCGTGTCTTGCCGGTATTGCGGTTATCGTCTTTCCGGAAGCGGCCGGCCTTGGGGGGTTGCTTTTTCTGGTGGGGCTGACGCTCTGCGGCGCAGGGCTCATGTTTGCGATCTCCTCAGGGCGGCTCGTTCCGCCTGAGGCGCCCGCGCGGTTGTTTGGCGCCGCCCTCGATACCGACCAGCGCGCTTGTTCGATCACCGCGCCCGACGGGTCGATTTCTTACGCGAACCCCGCGTGGCGCAAGACATTCGGTTCAAGTTCGTCCGGCGGCGATGTGTTGCCGGTCGCAGGTTTTTCGGGCGATCCGGAAACGGCGCAGCGGCTCTATCGTTTGGTGCGCGCAGCGAGCTTGAAGGAGACGCATGAGGAAGAGCTGAAGCTCAAGAACGTGGCCGGCAAGTGGGTGCATGTCGCAGTTGCTCCCATCTCGAGCCTTGGTCACACGGTTTGGCGCATCACTGACTCGTCGCCGCGCCGCCCGGTTCTGCAGAGCGTCGATGCCGCGAAGCAGTCGGTCGTCGTGCAGCTTCGCCCGCTGGAGCAGCCGCTGCTTCAGGGTGCCGACATACGCATGCCGAAGTTCATTCAGGATGCACCCGTCGGCGTTGCGCTTGCGACCGAGGACGGCGTGATCGGCGAGTGGAACGCGGCCTTCGCGAACCTGATCGGCAGCGAGGCAAAGAAGTTGAAGAACAGACCGCTGTTCGATCTGCTGCGCGATCAAACGGCGCAAGAGACGCGGGCCCGGCTGACGTCGCTGAGCCCCGGCGAGGTTTCGCGCGCGCCGGTCGACGTGCGGTTCAAGCCCGGCAACGTGCGGACCGCGCAGATCTTCGCAAGCCGGCTTCATAACTAGAACGGCGGGCCGGCGTACGCGATCTATCTGATCGACACGACCGGACAGACGGCGCTGGAAACGCAGTTCGCGCAGTCGCAGAAGATGCAGGCGGTGGGGCAACTCGCCGGCGGCATCGCGCACGACTTTAACAATTTGCTCACCGTCATCAACGGCTACGCCGAGCTGTTGTTGCAGCGGCATCAGCCGGGCGATCCGTCGTTCGCGGATTTGAACGACATTCGCAATACCGGTCTGCGCGCGGCTTCGCTCGTGCGTCAGTTGCTCGCCTTCTCGCGCCGTCAGACCCTTGAGCCGGAGGTTTTGAGCCTTACAGACCTCGTTGCCGATTGGTCGGTGACGCTGCGCCGTCTTATCGGCGACCGGGTGAAGCTGAAAGTCGAGCATGGGCGCGACCTCTGGCCGGTGATGGCCGATCCGAACCAGATCGGCAATGCGCTGATGAACCTTTCCGTCAACGCGCGCGATGCGATGCCGAACGGCGGCACGCTAATAATCCGCACGGCGAACATGACCATCGGCGAGACGATGTCGTTCGGCCAGGTGCTGATGCCGTCGGGCGACTATGTCACGTTCGAAGTCGAGGACACGGGCCTCGGGATCCCGAAGGAAAACCTCGGCAAGATTTTCGAGCCGTTCTTCACGACGAAGGAAAAGGGCCACGGCACCGGCTTGGGGCTTGCCTCCGTCTACGGCATCGTGAAGCAGACCGGCGGCTACATCTTCCCCGAATCCGAATTGGGCAAGGGCACGACGTTTCGCATCTATCTGCCGCGTCACATTCCGGCGCCGGCGCCTGTGGTTGCCGAGCCCGAGAAAGCACAGACCGCGCGCGACCTCACCGGCGTCGGCACGATTCTGTTGGTCGAGGACGAAGATGCGGTGCGCGACTTTGCGGTCCGTGCGCTGACCATGCGCGGGTACAAGGTGCTCGACGCGTGCGGCGGCGAAGAGGCGCTTGAACTCGTCAAGGAACACAACGGGCCGATCGATCTTCTGATCTCCGACGTTGTGATGCCGGGAATGGAGGGGCCGCAACTCGTGAAGGCGATGCGTGTGTTGATGCCGGAGCTGCGCGTGATCTTCATCTCGGGCTATGCGGAAGAGTCGTTCCGCAATTCGCCCGACCGGCCGGAGGACTGCCTCTTCCTGCCGAAGCCGTTCAGCCTGAAACAGCTGACGAGCAAGGTGAAAGAGGTGTTGGGCGAGGCGTGATTTCGCGTTTGCGTGCAT
The DNA here is from genome assembly GCA_031378595.1 of Alphaproteobacteria bacterium. Lineage (GTDB taxonomy): Bacteria > Pseudomonadota > Alphaproteobacteria > Micropepsales > Micropepsaceae > SZUA-430. The sequence goes on along the minus strand of JANNEL010000301.1, from coordinate 167 downwards.
GGCTTCCTTCGGTTTCGGTTCTAACTTTCTCCGGCCGAACGTGAGCGCGAAATCGCGGCGGTGGGGGGTACCGGGTCAGAATTTGAGCGAACAACCCCATGTACCCGAGCGTTAGCTGGTATTCCGTATTCCGGGGGCACGTAATAAACTACAGCAGCGGTGGCGGT
>JANNEL010000297.1:0-1791 GCA_031378595.1 Alphaproteobacteria bacterium | reverse complement strand
GGCGGCGGCTTCGGCGGCGGTGGTCCGCGTGGCGACCGCGAGAGCGGCGGCTTCGGTGGCGGCCCGCGCGGCGATCGCGAAGGTGGTGGCGGCTGCGGCGGCGGCGGTGGTGCCGGCGGACGGCGTCCGTTTTTCCGTCGTCGCAAGACGTGCCCGTTCTCGGGCGCGAACGCACCGAAGATCGATTACAAGGACGGCAAGCTGCTCTCTCGTTTCATCTCTGAGCGCGGCAAGATCGTTCCCTCACGCATCACGGCAGTCTCGGCCAAGAAGCAACGCGAACTCGCAACCGCGATCAAGCGTGCCCGCTTCCTGGCTCTCCTCCCGTACGTCGTAGGTTAGAGGAGCCAAGACCCATGCAAGTGATCCTGCTCGAACGCGTCGAAAAGCTCGGCCAGATGGGCGAAGTTGTAAAGGTGAAGGACGGCTTCGCCCGCAACTTCCTCCTGCCGCGCAAAAAGGCGCTGCGCGCGACGAAAGACAACATCGCCCGCTTCGACAAAGAAAAAGCGCAGCTTGAGGCGCGCAACCTCACGGCGAAGAAAGAAGCCGAAGGCGTCGCCAAGACACTCGACAAGCAGAAGTTCGTCATCCTGCGCCAGGCCGGCGAAACCGGCATTCTCTATGGCTCGGTCTCCACGCGCGATATCGCCGATGCGGTCACCGCCGGTGGCGTCACGTTGAACCGGACCCAGATCGTGCTCGACAAGCCGATGAAGGAGTTGGGCCTCCACGACGTCAAAGTGGCGCTGCACCCGGAAGTCCGCGTCGGCATCACGGTCAACGTCGCGCGCACGGCGGAAGAAGCTGAACGTCAGGCGCGCGGTGAAAACGTGCTGAAGACGGAAGCCGACCAAGCCCGCGTGGACGCCGAAGCGCTGTTCGAAAGCGACGAAGCGGCAAGCGGCCTGAAGGGTGACGACGACGCGGACGAAAAACCCGCCGCCGAAGCCAAGCCCAAGAGAGAAAAGAAAGCCGCCGCCGAAAAACCTGCGGCAGCCGACGCAGAACCCGCCGACGAAAAGTCAGCGGCCAAAAAGAAAAAGAAGAAAGAAGAATAAGCGCAATCGGGAAACGTTCAGAAATCGGGGCCGCGGGGAAAAACCTCGCGGCCCTTTTTCTTTTCCTGCGGCGTCAGTGCAGTGAAGAGTCAGCTTTGAACACGAAGGCCACAAAGGTTTCACAAAGAGGCACGAGCGCCTTCGTGCCTCTGGGTGAAACCTTTGTGGCCTTCGTGTTTAGGGCTGACGCGACGCCGCACTGACGTTCACGCCAGTGCCGGAACAGCTTTTTTCGGAACGTCAACCCGCTACAATATCCCCCAATTCGAATCACTTGCGCGCTTGACATAAGAAGCGCGCGCGAAGGCAACGGCACCTCCACGAAGAGTTGTGCATTATTTCGCCAAGGTGATTGCGAACACCACCTCAATCGCGTTTTTAGGACCCCATGAGCCTCGCCGTCGCCCCCAAACCGGACCTGCCGGAAAAATATCGCCAAACGCCCTTCGAAGTCGAAGCGGAGCAGGCGCTACTCGGCGCTATCCTCATCAACAACGACGCGTTCGAACGCGTGTCGGGCTTCCTTGAGCCCGAGCACTTTCACGAGCCAATGCACCAGCGCATCTTCGAGGCGCTGGCTCGTGTGATCCGCAAGGGTCAGCTCGCCTCGCCGGTAACGCTGCGTCCCTACTTCTCACTCGACGCCTCGATGAAAGAGGTGGGCGGCGCCGACTACCTCGTCGAATGTACGCGCCAAGCGCCGACGGTGATCAACGCCGCCGACTTCGGC
>JANNEL010000293.1:0-6674 GCA_031378595.1 Alphaproteobacteria bacterium | reverse complement strand
GTAAGGTTTGGCGAGCATGGGCAAGCCCTGGAACTTCGCGGCGATCGCTTGTGCGCTGTACCCGGTCGTGATGATGAACGGTATGTTGCGAACGCTAAGCGCATCCAAAACCGCGTCGGCCGGCTCTCCAGCCAAGTTGATGTCGACGATGGCGGCGTCGAAAGGCTCGGCGGCGACAAGCGCCACAGCCTTTGCGACGCGCCCAGCGACCACCGGGGAAGCGTCGAGCGCTGAAACGATGTCGACGAGGCCAAACGCGATCAGCATCTCGTCCTCGACGATGAGAATGCGGCAACCCGATGGTCTGGCGGGTTCGAACGCAAGAACATTGGACGCTTCGACTGCGAATTGGCGCATGTAAGTCTCCGGTTTCCCGACCGGCTCCGACTGAACCACGACGGATAGACGCGAAACGGTACGCTACCGAACATTCTGGTGCGCCAAAGCGCACCGGCGCTATGGCTGGAAGAGGTCTAAACGGCGGGAATCAAGGTGGGCCGGTAGTCGCCGAACAGTCTGCGATATTCGCCAGTAACGGCCTCGTAGCACTCGCAGGCCGCATTTTCGAGCCCGGCACGGCTAAGGATCGTGATGCGTCCGTGCTGATAGCGCAGAACGCCCGCCTTCTGCAGCGTGCCTGCCGCAATGCTGACGGTCGAACGGCGCACGCCCAACATGACGGCGATCAAGTCTTGGGTCAGCGACAATTCCGCGACGCCGCTCCGGTCGTGCGCGGCAAGCAGCCAGCGCGCGAGGCGTTGGCCCAGTTCGTGATGCGCGTTGCAGGCAGCCGTTTGGGCGACCTGAACGTGAAACGCATGCACATAGCGCAGCAACAAGTCTCGAAGGCGCGGAGCGTCCGCAATAACCTCCTTGAATGACGCGGGTGAGACGCGATACGCGGCGCCGCCGGTTTGACACATGGCTTCGCTGAAGGAAGTCGTGGCACCCAGGATGACCGACACGCCGGCCAGGCCCTCGGCACCGATCAATCCGATTTCGAGCGGCGCACCGTCGGAGAGCACCGTCAACGCGGAAATGAACCCGCTCTCGACGAAATAAACGGCCTCGATCTTTTCGCCGGCGCGGTGCAGCGTTTGGCCGAGATCCATCTCGACGTGCGTCAAATGTTTGGCGAGGTGTGTGAATTCGCTCGGCGGCAATGCGGCCAGAATGCGGTTCTTGACCGCGCTTTGGTCTAGACGTGACAAAACATGCTCCAACGCTTTGGGCGGGAGCACAAATAACTCTCAGTCGACCGCTGGCCGAAAATGGGACGGTTGATGCAAACTAAACGTTCCGCACGCCAGAAAGTTCCATCGCACCCAAGAGAGCCGCGAATGGGCCTTGGAGGGCTTGACAACATCGCTATAGTTCCATATTTATCAAAGTATGGAAGCGATAGAAATCATATCCGCGCTCGAAGCGCTGGCGCAGGAGCATAGGCTTGCCGTGTTCCGCGCGCTCGTCCAGGCGGGACCTTCCGGCCTGACCCCCTCGCACTTGAGCGACGCGTTGGAGATTCCAGCGCCCACGCTCTCGTTTCACCTCGCACAATTGAAGCGCGCAGGCCTCGTCACCGTCACGCGCCAAGGCCGCTCGCTCACCTACGTCGCCGCCTACGACACGATGAACGGGCTCATCGCGTTCCTCACCGAAAACTGTTGCGCGGGCTCATGCGCGCCATCCGCCTGCGCGCCCATGAAGAAAGCCAAGGACAAACAATATGAAATACGGTCGCGTCGTCGTGCGTGATCCGATCGCGGGCGAAGCGCCATGACGGTGCTTGAGATCGAACCGCCGCGCACGGACCACGACCTTGCGAACCGCTTCAACCGGCAGTGCCAGTGCGCGACGTTGGACGAGGAGCTTCTGAAGGCCGCGTTGGGCGAGGTGTCGGGCGATCCGGCGTTTCGCGACCGCCTGCTCGAAACACGCCCGCACCTCTTCTCGAAAGCGCCGGTGTTCTTGCCGGCGACGGAGCTCTCGGCGATGCAAGCCATCGCGCGCGCCGTCGAAGACGTGGCAAGGCTTCCCGCCTACCGCGCACGCGTCGAAGCCTGGATGCCCGAAATCGCAAAAACGGAGCGTGGGCCACGCGGCGCCTTCATGGGCTACGATTTCCATTTGCCCCCCGATGGGCCGCAGCTCATCGAAATCAACACCAACGCCGGCGGCGCGTTTCTGAACGCCTTCCTCGCGCGCGCGCAAATCGCGTGTTGCCCTGAAGTGAAGCAAGGTCTCGCCGGCACGCCGGTCGAAGCCTTCGACGATGCCGCGCTCGCGATGTTCGAGGCCGAATGGCGGGCCGCAGGGCGCAACACCAGGCTGCGGCGCATCGCCGTCGTCGACGACGATCCGCAAACGCAATTCCTCTATCCCGAATTCGTCCTGGCGCAGCGCTTGTTCGAGCGTTCGGGCATCGACGCCGTCATCGCCGATCCACGCGGCTTGCGTTATAGCGCCGGCGTCTTGTGGGCGGACGGCGAGCCCGTCGATCTCGTCTACAACCGTCTTGTCGACTTCGCGTTGGAAGAGCCCGGCCATCGAGCGTTGCGCGATGCGGCGCAGGAGGGCGCCGTCGTGCTGACGCCGGGCCCGCGCAACCACGCGCTGCTCGCCGACAAGCGCAATCTCACAATCCTGTCCGACGCGGATGCGTTGCGTAGGGCGGGCGCAAACACGGAAGAGGTCGCGACCCTCGCGGCCGGCATTCCGCGCACCGTCTTCGTGACGCCAACGAACGCGCATGCGTTGTGGGAGGAGCGCAAGACTTGGTTCTTCAAGCCCGCAACCGGCCACGGCGGGAAGGCTGTGTATCGGGGCGACAAGCTGACGAAGTCGGTGTGGCAGGACATTCTCGCCGGCACGTATGTCGCCCAGCGTATCGTGGCGCCCAGCGAACGCACGGTCACGCTCGACGGCGCGCCCGTTCAGCGCAAGCTCGACGTCCGGCTCTACACCTACGCGGGCGAAACGCTGCTCGCGGCGGCCCGCCTCTATCGAGGCCAAACGACAAACTTCCGCACGCCCGGCGGCGGCTTCGCGCCCGTGTTCTTCCTGTGAGCGAAAGGGACGGCGCTTTCATGAACGTACTCTTTCTCTGCACCGGCAACTCCGCCCGCTCGATCATCGCTGAGTGCTATCTGAACCATGTGGGGCAGGGGAGGTTTCGCGCGTTCAGCGCTGGGAGTTCCCCCAAGGGCGAGGTGAACCCGCTCGCGCTCGCAACATTGCGGGCGCACGGCGTTCCCGCGGACAACGTGCGTTCGAAAAGTTGGGACGAGTTCGCGCTGGCGACGGCACCGCAAATGGATCTGGTCGTCACCGTCTGCGACAATGCGGCTGCCGAAGCATGCCCCGTCTGGCCGGCGGCGCCATTGAAAGCGCATTGGAGCTTTCCCGACCCTCACGACGCAGCAGAGTTCGAAAGCGTTTTCGGAGCGATCCGCACAACGGTCGATCGACTGGCGGCGCTGCCGGTCGAGACGCTCGATGCCTCGGCGTTGCGGCGGCGTGTTGCCGAGCTTGGTCCGCACCGATGACCGATCTCGCGCGCTCAGCCCTTGCCGAGTTCATCGGCACCGCGCTGCTACTCGCCGCCGTCGTCGGCTCCGGCATCATGGGGGCGAAACTCGCGGCCGGGAACGACGCGATCGCGCTTCTCGCCAATTCGATCGCGACGGGCGGCGTGCTCGTCGCGCTCATTGCATCGCTCGGGCCCATATCGGGCGCGCACTTCAATCCGGCCGTCACCGCGTTCGAGTTCATGCGCAAACAGGCGACGTGGCAAACCGCTTGCGCGTACATTGCGGTGCAAGTCGCGGGCGCCGTCGCCGGTGTCGTGCTCGCGCACGCGATGTTCGGCCAGGCGTTGGTTCAAGAATCCACGCACGCCCGCGCAACCCTGGGCGAACAAATCGGCGAAGCGGTGGCAACGTTCGGCCTGCTGCTGACGATTTGGGGCGTCGCACGCTCGAGAGCGGAAGCCGTCCCCTACGCCGTCGCGGCCTACATCGTGGGCGCCTACTGGTTCACGTCCTCGACGTCGTTTGCAAATCCAGCCGTCACGTTGGCACGTTCCCTCACGGATACATTTTCAGGGATCGCCGTCAATTCGGTCCCGGGCTTCCTGATCGCTCAGGCGCTCGGCGTGCTGCTGGCCTTCGCAATCGCGCGCATCCTTGCTCCCGCGCGGCGAATCGACCACACCAATCACCCCATAAACCCGCGCAACGTCCGCACGTAATCGTCGGGCTTTTCGTTCATCGTCAGGTGCGAGCAGTCGCCGAAGATCGTGAGCTCAGATCCCTTGATCCCCGCCTGGATCGTCTGGTGACAGTCGAGCGTGATCTCGTCGAACACGCCCGTGGTGATCAGTGTGGGCAGCGTGATCTTGCCCAAATCCCCGCGGCGGTCCCAATCCTTGATGTTGCCCACGACCGTGAACTCGTTCGGCCCGTTCATCACGCGATAGGCGGGCGACTTGGCAAGGTTCTCGACGGTCGCCAACACCTCCGGCGGAAACGGCGCAACGCGGCAGAGATGGCGCTGATAGAAGAGCCCGACCAGATCTTGAAACTCTTTCGACGCTTCCTGATGTGCGGCCTCAAGCACCCTGATCCGCGCACCCGCGCCGTTCGGCAACGCGTCGATAAGCCGGCGCATGCCCGCCGAGGCTTGCGGCATCGACGCCAGCGCGCCGCCGAGGATCAGTTTCTCGACGCCGGCACCACCCGTCGCGATCATATATTCGATCGCCAGCATCGCGCCCCACGAGTGGCCGTAGAGAACGATCTTCTCAAGCCCCAACGCCTTGCGCACGGCATCGACCTCTTGCACCGAGCGGGCGATCGTGTAGAGCGCGTCGTCGGCCGGCGCGTCCGCCTTCCCGCATCCCAGCTGATCGTAAAAGATGACCGGCCGCTCATCCGCCAGCGCTTTCAACGGCAGCAGATAATCGTGCCCCGCGCCGGGCCCGCCATGCAACGTCAACAGCGGCGTCTTCTTGGCACTGGCGCCACCGGTGCGCATCCACCACACGTTGCCGCCCGGCACCGGGATCATGCCGGCCTCCTCCGGCGTGATCGACGGCCCCGTCGCCGGCGGCGCACAAGCCGAGAGCGAAACGGCCGCAGCCCCAAGAAGAACCGAACGCCGGTCAAGCTGAAACATGGAACGTCCCCGATTGGATAAACGCACGAAAATGAGTCGCTCGACCATTACACCGCGTGGCTACACGGTTGGGCAAGACCACGATCATCACGACCGCGGCGGAAGCAGCGGGCTGCGCGTGCGCTAGCGTTCCCCGTAATTCCAGCTGTCCGTGCACAGCGCAGCCCGCGCGTCGTCGCCGGCCGCACCCGCCGCCATCGCCTCGATCGTCGCGCTGTCGCGTTCGTAATCCGCGGCGAAGGATTTGCCATAGGGCGTCTTCTCCCACGGTTCGCCGGTCAACGCCGCACGCATGAACTTGACCGCCAGCGCGATGTCCTCTTTGGCCTTCGCGAAGTCGCCGAGCCGCGCATACGCGCACGCGCGTTGCTGATACGCACCGCCATAATCTGTCTGATAGGCGAGGCCCCTGGTGATGGCGTCCACAGCGCCGGCATTGTCGCCTTTGAGATAAAGCACCCACGCGCGGTGGAAGTAGATCGGCATCGTCGCGTCGTCCGGGCCCCAAATGCGCAACACTTCATCGAGGTGCTTCATCGCAGCGTCATAGTGGCCTTGGATGCGCTCCACGCGTGCAAGCCCGATCAGCGACCAATGCGGCTTAGGCTTCTCAAGCTCCAGGGCCTTGCGATAGGTGGCCATTGCTTCGTCATAAGCGCCGAGCGCGGTGAGCACCGACGCTTCGTAGCGGTAGATATTGACCGCCGGCTCAACATCCCGCGCCTTACGATAGTCGCCGAGCGCCAGCAGCATCTCACTGTCGCGAATGCCGTAGGCGACCTCGTAGTCATCGCGCGCCGCACCTCGGCCTCGATACGCGACGGCGAGCAAATGGCCGCTGAGCCGCCCCGACGCAACCGCCTTCGTGTAGAGCGCGACGGACTGAGCGACCTCGTATTTGTCAGAGGCCCACTGCGCTTGCGCGATCTCCATATTCCACGGCCAAATGTCCTGAACCGCCTTCATCCCATCGAGATGGAACAAGCGCCGCACCCGGTCGCGGAGCGCTTCCGGGAACTCCTGCGCCAGCGTCTCGACGCAGTCCGGGTCGTACCCGCGCTCGTCACCCTTGAACAATCCTTGATGCGGACCCGGCGCGAACGGCACGCCGAGCGCGACGAGCTTCGCATCGACCGCCTCATATGCCTCGATCTGCGTCTTGACGACGGCTTGCTTCTTGAAAATGTTGAGTGTGCGCCCGTCCTTGAATTGCAACTCGTACGCCTTGGTCGGATTACCCTTGCCGGTCAGAAAGCAACGCAACTCCACCTGCCGCACGTCGCCATAGCTGTACCGTTCCTGCGCCAGCGTCCAGTAGTTGGTGACCTTGATCGTATCGGCCGTGAGCACGTCAACGGCATTGAGGTCGCGGTGAAACAGGAATAGTCCAATTGCCGCAGCTACGGCGGCCGCGCCATAGAAGTATCGTTCGGCCGACAGGCTCGACGCGTGAAGAAATTCGCCGGGGTTTATCGGCGTCGCGGTCGAAAGCCGCCGCC
>JANNEL010000292.1:0-6232 GCA_031378595.1 Alphaproteobacteria bacterium | reverse complement strand
CCGCAGCATTCGCGTCAACGCGGAGCGCGGTTCATGGGGTGTGTGGTGCGAAGTTTTGTTCTCTTTGCTTTGATTGGGATTGCGGCATTGTTCGCAACGTCCAGTTCGCAAGCGTGCAGCGCCAAGGCCGACCGGGACAATCCGATGGCTTGGGACGAAGGCTTCGGCGTTTCGCACTGCCGGGCGCAAAAACCGCGCTATCATGTCCACGACCACGACGGCGAAGGCGCTCGCGGTTATGCGACGAGGTCGGATCCGATGGTTTCGTCCGACGCGCAATGGAGCAGCACATTATTCGACGGCTATGCGCGCACCTACGACCGCCGCTACGACACGCGCTTCCGGCGCGAGCCGGCGCGTGCCGCGCGGCTGCACGACCGGATCGAGCGGCGCATCGAGATAACAATTAGCGAAGGCGTGGCCGAGGAGGTTGCGGCTGAGGCAAAACCGCGTGGCCCCAAATACACCAACATGCGGACTGCCTCGGACTTTAAGACGACCACCGGCGTGCTTCGTTTTGGCGGACACGATTGCCGCGGCGTGCTGGTGCTGACGTGGGGTTCGCTCGGCAGCAAGTCGCGCTGCCACACGGGCGACGGCCGCATCAAGGCACCGTAGCTCGCTTGTCGCATCTGCTTTCCGCCGGCGGGCGGCATTGCGCGAATGCAGTTTCAACCGCCGCGAACAAGGCCGATCAGCGTTTGCACGTGCTCAGGATCGGTCTGCGGGACAATGCCGTGGCCCAAGTTGAAAACGAAGGGCGACCCTTTTGCCGCCGCCAAGATGTTCCTGATTCCTGCGGTCAAAGCTTCGCCGCCCGCCGCCAAAGCCAGCGGGTCAAGATTCCCTTGCAGCGCCATCGGCCGCTTGAGCTGAGCACGCATCCAGCCGATCGGCTGCGACGGATCAAGGCTCATCGCATCGATGCCGGTTTCGGCAGCATAGCGCACGGCCAACACACCTGAGCCGCGCGGAAATCCGATGATAGGCACGTGCGGATAACGTGACTTCACAGCCGCGACGATCCGCGCGGCGGGCCGGATGCATAGCCGTTCGAACATCGGCTCGGGCAAACCGCTCGCCCAACTCTCGAAGATTTGCAGCGCATCCGCACCCGCTTCTATCTGCCGCTCGAGATAGACGATGGTCGCTTCCGTCAGCGTGTCGATCAGCTGCGCGAAGCCTTGGGGGTCGCGATAGGCCCAAAGCTTCGCCGCCGCCTGGTCGGACGAACCGCCGCCTTCGACGACATAGGTCGCAACGGTCCAGGGCGCGCCGGCAAAGCCGATTAGCGCCACCTCATCGGGCAGCTTCGCCCGCACGAGCGATAGCGTCTCGTAGACAGGCGCAAGTTTCGCCGCGGCAGTAGAGGCATCGGTGAGGCGCGCAAGTCCGGCGGTGTCGCGTATGGGATCGAGTTTCGGTCCCTCACCCTCGGCGAAGCGCAACCCGACACCGAGCGCATGGGGGATGAGCAAAATGTCGGCGAACACGATCGCGGCATCGAGCGCGTAGCGCCGGATCGGCTGCAGTGTCACCTCCGCTGCGTACTCGGGTGTGTAACACAACGTGAGGAAGTCGCCTGCTTTCGCCCTGACCGCGCGGTACTCGGGCAAGTAGCGCCCAGCCTGACGCATTAGCCAAGTGGGGGGCGGCCACACGGTTTCGCCGCGAAGGGCGCGCAGAAGTGAACGGTGACTCATGCGGCGGTTCGACCGATCTTTGGGTTGTTGTGTTGCGTCTGCTGGCCACCGATATTATGGCATCGGAATGCTCGTGACCAAGGAATCGAGACCCATATGCGAATGCGAGTGCTTATCATGGCGGCCCTGGCCGGACTTGCGGGACTGGCATTTGCAGCGTCGGCACCTCCGCCCGTGACCGTCGTCGTTAAGGACGCGAACGGCGTCTCCTACACCGGCGATGCGATCGCCGGTGAAAAGACGTTCAAGCAATGCGCGCTCTGTCACAGTGCCAAAGTGAACGAGAACAAGATCGGCCCTTCTCTCTACGGCATCGTCGGCCGCGTCGCGGGGACAGCGAGCGCCTACAACTACTCGACCGCCAACAAGAAATCCGGCATCACCTGGACCGAGCAGGCAATATTTGACTACCTTGAAAACCCGCGCGCCAAAATGCCGGGCACGAAGATGGGTTATGCTGGCATGAGGAAGCCGCAGGACAGGGCGAATCTGATCGCCTATCTGAAGACGCTCCGGCCCCCACCGGCCGCAGCAAAGCCCAAGTAGCGCCCCCATGCCGCAGGACGGGAATATACGAACCAAATAGAACGGCCGAAGAGGGTCAGATGGACTACGAAGACTTCTTCAAAATGCAGCTCGACGGCCTGAAGGAAGAGGGCCGCTACCGCGTGTTTGCCGAGCTTGAGCGGCGCGCCGGTTCCTTCCCGGCCGCCACGCGCTATGCGGGCGATCAAACCGGCGACGTGACGGTATGGTGCTCGAACGACTATCTCGGCATGGGTCAAAGCCCGGTCGTGCTGCAGGCGATGCACGAAACGCTGGACCGCTGCGGCGCGGGCGCGGGCGGCACGCGCAACATCTCCGGCACGACGCACGCTCATGTGCTGCTCGAACGCGAACTCGCCGACTTGCACGGCAAAGAAGCGGCGCTGCTCTTCACCTCCGGCTATGTCGCGAATTGGGCAACGTTGGCGACGCTGGCTACGCGTCTGCCGAACTGCGTCGTGCTCTCGGACGCCGGCAATCACGCCTCGATGATCGAAGGCATCCGCCATAGCCGCGCCGAATGCATCGTCTTCAAGCACAACGACTCCGAAGATCTTGAGCGCAAGCTCGCTGCCATCGCGCCGGACCGGCCGAAGCTTGTTGCGTTCGAATCCGTCTACTCGATGGACGGCGACATTGCGCCGATCGCTTCGATCTGCGACGTGGCGGAGCGTTACGGCGCCATGACCTATCTCGACGAGGTACACGCCGTCGGCCTATACGGCCGACACGGCGGCGGCGTCGCCGAACGCGATGGCTTGATGGACCGCGTCACGGTGATCGAAGGCACGCTGGGTAAGGCGTTCGGCGTCGTTGGCGGCTACATCGCGGCTTCGGCTGCACTTTGCGATTTCGTGCGCAGCTTTGCGTCGGGCTTCATTTTCACGACCGCATTGCCACCGGCGATCGCGGCCGGCGCTTGCGCCAGCGTGAAGCACTTGAAGGCCAGTAACATCGAACGCGAACGCCAACGCGAACGCGTTGCCAAAGTGCGCCGCCGGCTGCAGGCGATCGGCATCCCGATGATCGACAACGAAAGCCACATCATTCCGGTGATGGTCGGCAATGCCAAGAAGTGCAAATTCATCAGCGACTGGCTGCTCGAGAATCACGGCATCTATGTGCAGCCGATCAACTACCCGACTGTGCCGAAGGGCACGGAGCGGTTGCGCTTCACACCCTCGCCGCTGCATTCGGATGCCGATATCGACAAGCTCGTCTCGGCGCTGTCGGAAATCTGGTCGCAATGTGCACTGGCGCGGGTGTCGAACGCCGCCTAAGGCGAAGCGTTCGGGGACGGCCTTAGGGTTTCGCTCCGCCGATCAAAGGGAACGTTGGGAACCGAGGGGACGCGGGAACAACGGGGGGCCTGCTGGATACGGACCGCAGCTCCCTTTTGCTGAACCTCGATCGGCGCTTCCTCGGGCAGCCTTCGCTTGCAGCAAAGATTGGTGCCCCTGGCCGGACTCGAACCAGCACGATGTCACCACCAACAGATTTTGAGTCTGCCGCGTCTACCAGTTCCGCCACAGGGGCACGTTGCTGCCGGGTTCGTCGCGCGGGTCCGGTAGTGCCCGCCCTGGCTGCAAGGGGGCGCATATTAGGGTTGGCGAGCGTGGCGTCAACCGCGGTTTTGAGCACCAATACTTGTGCGCTTTGCCGCATTTCAGTGGGGTGCGCGTTAAGCCGCGGCGCGCTAGATTCCTTTCCATGAACGTTGCCACCCTATCGACCCAATTGCAGCGCGGCGCCGCCCATCCGTTGCTCCCGGGGTTGGCGATTGCTGCGCTTGGGTTTGCGCTGCTCGCGGGGGCTTACGCCTTTGAGTATCTGGGTGGATTGAAGCCCTGCCCGCTTTGTCTCGAGCAGCGCGGGCCTTGGTTCGTGTTGATCGCGCTCGGTGGAGCGATCTACGGCGCGGGCAACGCGAAAGCGCCGCGCAATGTCGTCACGGGGCTTTATGCGGCTGCGCTCGTCGTTGCTCTGTGGAGTGCATATCTTGGCCTCTTTCACGCCGGCGTCGAATACAAGTGGTGGCCGGGGCCGACGTCGTGCACGGGCGGGAGCTTGCCCGTGGACGGCGGGCTGCTCGACAACCTCTCGTCGTCCGAGATCGTTCGATGCGATGAGATCCCGTGGGCGTTGTTCGGCGTTTCGCTCGCCGGATTCAATTTCTTATTTTCGCTGGTCGCGGCGGGCCTTGCCGGATTGGGCTTGAGGACCGCTTTGACGGAGGCACGATGATCAGCGTTAAGGCGTCTCCACGGCTGCCTGGCTTCAACGCGACCGACAAGGACCTCGAGCGGATGATCCGCGTCGACCACGCGGGCGAGCACGGCGCGGTGCAGATCTATCGCGGACAGCTGGCCGTGCTTGGCCACACGGCCACGGGCGACACGATCAAGCATATGCACGAGCAGGAGCAGGCGCATCTCGCGCGGTTCGACCAGTTGATTGCCGAGCATGGCGTGCGGCCCACCGCGTTGGGGCCGGTGTGGAGCGTGGCGGGCTATGCGCTCGGCGCCGTCACGGCGCTGATGGGAGAGAAAGCCGCCATGGCATGCACCGCCGCGGTCGAAGAGGTGATCGACCAGCACTATGCGAAACAAGCGGCGTCGCTTGAGAAAGACGGCGCAGCCAACGTCGAACTCAAAGAGACGATCGAGCAGTTTCGTGCGGACGAGATTCAGCACAGGGAAACGGCGATCGAGCATGGTGCGGAAGATGCGCCCGGCTATCGCATCTTGAGCGAAACGATCAAGGCCGGCTGCCGGCTTGCGATCAAGCTTTCGGAGCGGATCTAGTGGCAGCGAGCGACGACGCCGCGTTCGAGCGGCGGCGGCTTTGCGCCAATCCAAAGCGCGCGACTGAGGCTGACCGCGAACGTGTCATCGATTGCCTAAGCGCCGCTTTCGCCGACGATCCGGTGATGTCGTGGATCGGGCGGCGCGATGCCAAGCGCGATATCGGGCGGCGGGCGATGTTCACGTTTCTCGTCGGGACGCTCGGTATTCCGGGAAACGAACTTTGGACGGCGGAAGACCATTCCGCGGCGGCGCTTTGGGTTCCGCCCGAGCGCGCAGACCTCAAGCAGCCGTGGTGGCGCGAGCTTGCGATGCTTCCCACCATCGTCACGTTCACTAGCTTCAGCGGGCTCTCTCGGGTCGATGCGTTTCGTAAGGCTGCCGATGCGCATCATCCAAAGGACAAGCCGCATTTCTATCTGATGACGATCGGCGTCGATCCGAAGTTTCAGGGGCAGGGATTAGGCTCGGCGCTGCTGGAAGCGACGCTTGCCAAAATCGACGCGAAGGGTTTGCCGTCCTACCTCGAATCCTCAAGCCCGAAGAACGTGCCGCTGTACCGGCGGCACGGCTTCGAGGTGACGAAGGAGTTCCGGCCCACGCCGGACGCGCCGCCGCTGTGGGGAATGTGGCGCGCAGCGAAAGCGCGCTGAACCTTACGGTTCCAGTTCGCTGTCCCAGTACAGATAATCCTGCCACGACTCGTGCAGGAAGTTCGGCGGAAACAGCCGGCCGTTGGTGTGAAGCTGCGTCACCGTCGGGCGATGCGGCTTGTGATGCGGATGCATGCCCGCCTGGTGAGGCAGCTTGCCGCCCTTGAAAAGGTTGCACGGTGCGCACGCAGTCACGACGTTTTCCCACGTCGTGCGGCCACCGCGCGAGCGGGGGACGACATGATCGAACGTGAGGTCGTTCGCGACGTGATTGACGCCGCAATACTGGCACGCGAAGCGGTCGCGCAAGAACACGTTGAAACGCGTGAAGGCCGGGTGGCGTGCAGGCTTCACATTGTCGAGCAATACGACCGTGTCGTGCACTCGCCAACGCTTGAGATGCGTCTGCCGTCGGTCGTCTCGCTGAAGACCTATGTGAAGCCTGCACGCCACCCGGCCTTCACGCGTTTCAACGTGTTCTTGCGCGACCGCTTCGCGTGCCAGTATTGCGGCGTCAATCACGTCG
>JANNEL010000275.1:0-14547 GCA_031378595.1 Alphaproteobacteria bacterium | reverse complement strand
GCCGCGTCCCTGACGAAAGGAACATCGATTATGCGTCGAGTTTTCATCGGCCTAGCCTCCCTCCTCTCACTCACGGCATGCGGACCGGGCAAGACGGACGGCTGGACGCAAACAAGCACCGCCGATGAAATCGCGCTCTCCAAACAAGAAGCGCCAGACATGCAGCCCTTCCGCCTCGTCTGCACAAAAACCGGTCCCGCGCTCACACTGACGGCCGGCGTCAAGCAGGTTGCCTTGTCGAACATGGCGCCGCCGTTTGCGGTGGTGTTGTCCGGATCGACGTTCCCGGCTGAGCTGGTGCCCGGATCGGACGGCGCCGCGACGTTCTCGGTGACCACGACTCTAACCGGCGCGGTCCTGGTCGCCATGCGGGACGCGACGACCGCGCGCATCTCCGTCAACGACAGCTACGCATTCGCGGAATCGGCAATCGATCAAGGCCAAGTCTTTGAAAAGTTCGCCGCCAACTGCGCCGCACTGACCGGCGTCGCAGCGCAGCCGTAACGGGAAACCACGTGCATGAAACATATCGCATCGGCGGCGCTCGCTTTGTCGCTGGCATTTGTTCTGCCCGGACACGCCGCGACCGTGCCCGCATTGGGTGTCAGCGGTTACATGACCCCGAACGCCGACGGCACCGCATCCTTCGAGTTTCGCGTGGCAAACGACCGCCCGGACATCACCGTGACCGGCTTAACCGTGACGGTCGCCTTCTACGACCGCATAGTCAAAGCTGAGAGCAAGCTTGCGGAGTACCACTGGTCTTTCTTGAGCGAAGTCCCACCGAACCAACAGCTTCTCGAATACGGCGTCCTCGACGCAAAGAACGTGGCCGATCTAAAGAAACGCCACACGACAGCGACCGGCCGCGCCGACACAGACCCACTCGCAACTGCCGTCTACACCTATGAAGTGAAAGTCGACTCGCAGGCGGCGCCCAAGCACTAACTCCGCGCCGTCACCAAGTTCGCGTCGCGCGCAAGGCGCCACTGGCCGTCCGCCTCTTTGCGCAGGATGGAGAGCGTGTAACCCGCACGGTGCATCGTGGCACCGCCGGGCGGTGTCACCTTGATCTCGATGCGATTGCGGATGAAGGCCCAGCTGCCCATGAGCTGAAGCTCCTGAATGTCGCTCGTGCCTTCAAAGCGCGCGCCGCCCATGCCTTTCTGCGCCGCGGCGAACGCGGCCTTGCCGAACGGCTCTTGGCCGGCAACCGTGAACACGACGTCGTCCGTCATCAAGCTGAGAACGGTGGCTGTGTCGCCGCGCTGCGTCGCCTCCATCCACGTCTGCACAACGTGCCGGATCGCGCGTTCGTCGTCGGTCATCGACAATCCTCCAAGGTCAACGCTCCGCTAGCCCTTCGATCTTGCCGACCGATTTTCGTGCAGCACGAGCGCTAGCGTTCTCGGCCGTGCGATACGCGGCGACGAGGTGCCGGCCCAGCGGGGTAAGGTGCGCGCCGCCACCTGTCGCGCCACCCGGCGCCGCGCGCACCACGGACTGGCCGAACGTCGCGTTCAATTCCTGCACCAATCCCCACGCGCGCCCATAACTCATCTTGAGCGCAACCCCCGCTTGCCGGATGGATCCGTGCGCCTCAATCAGTTCCAACAGACGCACTTTCCCAGGCCCGATCGAGCCCCGGCCTTCGATATCGATGCGCAACGTGATCCGTGCCATGGCGGCAACAGTGGCCCGACGCCGCAGCCGATTGCAAGACACCCCGGTTTGCCACGCTCCATCACGCACGTTATCCTTGAACGAAGATAACGACAAGGTGGGTTCCCGTGCTTCGCACTCTCTTCGCATGCCTTTTCGCGCTTGCCGCTCACATCGCTGCCGCCCGCGATGTCACGGTGTACGCCGCCGCCTCGCTCACCGGTGCGCTCCAAGAGGTGGGCGACGGCTTCACCTCCCAAGGCGGCCCCAAGATCAAGTTCTCTTTCGCCGCCTCTTCGCTGCTCGCGCGCCAGATCGAAGCGGGCGCGCAAGCCGACGTCTTTGTCTCCGCAGACAGCGAGTGGATGAACTACCTCGCCGACCGAAACTTGATCCAAACCGCCTCGCGCAAAGACGTCCTCTCGAACCGCCTTGTGCTCATCTCGGCGAAAGACAATACGATCCAACTCAAGATCGCGCCCAACTTCCCGCTCGTCCAAGCGCTGGGTGACGGCAGGCTCGCTGTCGCCGATCCCGACAGCGTACCGGCGGGACGCTACGCACGTAGCGCCCTCACTTCGCTGGGCGTTTGGGGCACCGTCGCTGAACGTTTGGTGCGCGCCGAAAACGTGCGTGTGGCGCTCACCTACGTTGCGCGCGGCGAAGCGCCGCTCGGCATCGTCTACGAAACCGACGCGAAGGCCGAACCGAAGGTCAAAGTGGTCGACGTCTTTCCAGCCGATAGTCATCTGCCGATCGTCTATCCTTTCGCGTTGACGCAAACCGGCATGAGCGCCGAAGCGAAAGCGTTTCTCGATTACACAAAGAGCGCGAAGGCGGCCGACGTCTTCCGCAAGTATGGATTCAGCGTGTTACCCTAACCACCCATGGACTCAGCCAACGCTTTCCTACTGACATCCGCCGAGCAACAGGCGCTGTGGCTGAGCCTGACCGTCGCGCTGCGCTCGGTAGCGTTCAGCTTGCCGTTTGCCGTAGCGGTCGCGTGGTTTCTGTCGCGCGCACGCTTTCCCGGTAAGACGCTGATCGACGGGCTCGTACACCTGCCGCTCGTGCTGCCGCCCGTCGTCGTCGGCTACCTACTGCTCATCGGCTTCGGCACGCGCGGACCCATCGGCCACTGGCTGCTCGACACGTTCGGCATCCGCCTCGCCTTCACCAGCGAAGGCGCCTCGCTCGCAACCGCGGTCATGGCCTTCCCGCTCATGGTACGTGCGATGCGCCTCGCACTCGACGCCGTCGATCGCGGGCTGGAAGACGCGGCACGCACGCTGGGCGCCGGCGCCTTCGACCGCTTCCGCACCATCACGCTGCCGTTGATGTTGCCCGGCATCCTGGCCGGCGGCATCGTCGCCTTCGCGGCCAGCCTCGGCGAATTCGGCGCCGTCATCACCTTCGCGTCCAACATCCCCGGCGAAACGCAGACGCTGCCGCTCGCTATCTACCAGGCGATCCAAACCCCCGACGGCGACGCCATGGCCGCGCGCCTCGCCCTCCTCTCGATCATCCTGGCATTCGCCGGCTTGATCTTGTCCGAGTACTTCGCCCGCCGCATCAAGGCGATGACGGGGGCCACGTGAGCGACGTCGCGATCACAAAGCGTCTGGGCACCTTCACGCTCGACGTCGCGTTCGAAGCGGGTAGCGGCGTGACGGTGCTCTTTGGTCGCTCGGGCGCCGGCAAGAGCACGATTGTGAAAGCAATCGCAGGCTTGGTGAACCCGGACAGCGGACGGATCCGCATCGGCAATACGATCCTCTTCGATTCCGACAAACGCATCGACGTGCCCGCCCAACGCCGTGGCGCCGGCGTCGTCTTCCAAGACGGCCGCCTATTCCCGCACCTCACCGTTCGCGAAAATCTGCTCTACGGCTTCACCCGCGCGCGCGGCGAGAAGCCAATCGACCTCGCGACCGTTACAGGCGTGCTCGGCCTCGAAGAACTGCTCGCACGCCGCCCCGCGACGCTCTCCGGCGGCGAGCGCCAGCGCGTGGCCGTGGGCCGTGCGCTCCTCGCCCAACCGCGCGTCCTCCTGATGGACGAACCGCTCGCATCCCTCGACGCCGCGCGCAAGGACGAGGTTCTGCCCTACCTCGAGGCGCTGAACGCCCACTTCAGCATTCCCGTCATCTACGTGACGCACGACGCCGGCGAAGTGCTGCGCTTGGCCAGCGACGTGGTGCTACTCGCGAACGGCACTGTCGCGGCATCGGGCACGCTGAACGCCGTCACCAGCCGCCTCGACCTGCCGCCGGAAGCCGAAGCCTTAGGCCTCGGCGCCGTCCTCGAAGGCCGCATCGACACTCACGACGCGAGCGCAGGACTCACACACGTCGCAACCCCCGTCGGCGTATTCAAGGTTCCGCTGCTTGCCCGCGAACCGGGCACGCGCGTGGCTCTGCGCGTCAACGCTCGAGACGTCGCGATCGCGCTTGTGCGGCCGGAGGCGATCTCGGTGCAAAACATGTTTGATGCGACAGTCGAAGAAATTCGTAACCCCACACCCCACGTGACACGCCTTGCTCTGCACACGGGCGAAGGCCGCCTGCTGGCCGAACTTACGGCTGATGCCGCTCGCCGCCTCCGGCTCGCCCCGTCCAGCAAAGTGGTCGCATTGGTCAAATCCGTCGCGTTGGCGCGCTAGCGGTGCGTTCACCTTTGCCCGCCTTTCGGCTTGAATCCCGATAAAATCCATAGAATATACCGCCATGCTTTCGCAAAAAGCCCGTTACGCTCTGCGCGCCATGCTGCACCTCGCGGCCAAGCCGATCGACGAGCCGCAGCAAATTGCGGACGTCGCCGAGAGCGCGGGCGTCCCGCGCAAGTTCCTGGAACAAATCCTTTTGGAACTGAAACGCCGCGGCCTCGTGCACAGCGTGCGCGGCCGTCACGGCGGTTATCAACTCGGCCGCAATCCGAAAGATATCGACTTCGCGGAGATCATCCGCGTCATGGACGGCCCGCTCGCCTTGAGCCCCTGCGCCAGCCGCACCGCCTACCGCCGCTGCGACGACTGCACGGACGAGGCGACGTGTGCGATCCGCAAAGCGCTGATTGATGTCCGTAACTCGACCGCGAAGATCCTCGAGCAACACTCGCTCGCGGACGCCCTCGCCGACCGTCGAAAGCTGAAGCCGGCCGCCTGATTCTTGACGTTGCCGCAGGTTTTCCAGCCGCGATTTGTGGCTTGAAACGCACGCATCCGATAAATCTCTATTGATTTGATCGGGATTATAGATATTCTCCATAAGAGGGGTTTGAAACGCCGCTGGAGTAGCTCGTTATGCGCACCGCACTGATTGCAGCGTCCGCCTTGTTTGCCGTTTCCACGCTACCGGCTTACGCCGGTGAAGAGGAAGCACCGAAAGCGCAAATCGGAGCGCTGAAGCAACAACTTGCAGAACAGCAAAAAAGCTCGACGAACTCGCCGAGCAGGTGCAGGACGTGAAGGTTTCAACCGTCAACCAATTCGTCGACGAGCGCCGCGTACGCGACGAGGCGCCCAAGCTGACCATCAAGGACGCGCGCCCCACATTCAGTTCCGCCGACGGCAAAAGCTCGATCTCGCTCCGAGGCCGCCTCTCGCTCGACTACGCAAACTATTTCCAGGACAACGCAGGCCCGCTTGCAACCGACTTCCGCCGCGGCTCTTTCGGCGACGCGACGGAATCTTCCCGCGCGCGCGACCTGAACGACGGCACGAACTTCCGCCGCGCGCAAATCGGCGTTGAAGGAAAGCTCGACGACGTCTGGCAATACAGCCTGATCTACGAATTCAGCGGCTCGGGCCAAGAAGACGGCGGCCGCATCCAAGACGCGTATTTGCAATACAGTGGCATTGAGAACGTACGCCTGCGCGCGGGCGCTTTCTCGCCGTCAGTCGCTTACGACGACTCGATTTCGAACGCGGACTCGATCTTCCTCGAACGCGCCTCACCGTCCGATTTGCAGCGCCAGATCGCCGGAAGCGACGGCCGCACCGGCATCGCGGCCTACGCGAACGGCGAGCAGTGGTTCGGCGCGCTCTCGCTCACGGGCGCCCCGATCGCAACGCAAAGCTTCGACGAACAACTCGCTGTCGTCGGCCGCGTCGCTTTCCTGCCCGTGAAGGGCGAGGACTTCAACCTGCACGTCGGCGCCAACGCGACGTACATGTTCCACGCCCCCGATCAGGGCCCCGACGTCGCGCAGCGTTATCCGTTCCGCCTGCGCGACCGCCCGGAAGTTCGCGTCGACGGCACGCGTCTGATCGACACCGGCAACATCAACACCGACACGCTCTTCGCACCGGGCGTCGAACTCGCCGCGAACCTCCAGAACATCTACGTGCAAGGCGAATACTTCTGGTACAGGTTCGAACGCGAGCTCGGCGGCGCTTTGCCCGATCCCGATTTCAGCGGTTGGTACGTTCAGGCCGCTTGGGCGCTGACCGGCGAAACCCGCACCTGGAACCCCACGACCGGTACATTTGCCGGCCTAAAACCCGCAAAACCGCTGGATTTGGCCGGTGACGGCTGGGGAGCCTTGGAACTAGCTGCCCGTTACAGCGTTTCTGAGCTGAATTATCGGGAAGACCTTTTGCCCGCAGCCGGCGGTATCCGCGGCGGCGAGCAGTCGGCGGTAACGCTGGGACTCAATTGGTACGTGAACAACAACATTCGTTTTCTGCTGGACTACCAATGGATCGAGGTCGATCGCCTCAGCAGCGGTGCCGCCAACGCCTACGGAACGGGCGTTTTCGTACCGCCCGCCGGTGCGCAGATCGGCCAAGACCTTGAGATCGCAAGCCTCCGCACACAATTCACTTTTTGACGCCTGCCGCTTAAGTGAAGGAGAACTCGCTCATGACGACGACGTCGCGCATCGCCGGCTACACGCTAGCCGCCCTTGCGTTCTTGCTGTTGTTCACCCAAATCGTTTTCGCGAAGGACGTGACGCTACTGAACGTGTCGTACGACCCGACGCGTGAACTTTACGTCGCGATCAACGCGGCCTTCAGCGCGGACTACAAAGCCAAAACTGGGGACACGGTCACGATCAACCAAAGCCACGGCGGCTCGGGCAAGCAGGCCCGCTCGGTCATCGACGGCCTGGACGCCGACGTCGTGACGTTGGCGCTCGCCTACGACATCGACGAAATCGCCGAGCGTGCGAAACTCTTCCCGCTCGATTGGCAAAAGCGATTGCCGCACAACTCGACGGCTTACACGTCGACGATCGTCTTCCTCGTGAAGAAGGGCAATCCCTGGAAGCTGAAAGACTGGGGCGACCTCGTAAAGCCCGGCATCCAAGTGATCACGCCGAATCCGAAAACGTCGGGTGGCGCACGCTGGAATTATCTGGCCGCTTGGGCCTACGCGAAGAACTTGCCGGGCGGCAACGACGAGACCGCGAAAGCGTTCGTCGGCAAGCTTTACAAGAACGTGCCGATCCTCGACACCGGCGCGCGCGGCTCGACCACGACCTTCGTTCAACGCGGGATCGGCGACGTGCTGCTGGCGTGGGAAAACGAAGCTCTACTGGCACTCAAAGAATTGGGGCCGGACAAGTTTGAGATCGTCTATCCGCCGTCCAGCATCTTGGCTGAACCGCCGGTGACGGTGGTCGACAAGAATGCCAACAAAAAGGGCAATCTCGCCGTCGCTCAAGCTTACCTTAACTTCCTTTACACCCCGGCCGCGCAAGACATCGTTGCGAAAAGCTACTATCGTCCCACTGATCCGGCGGTGGCCGCGAAGTATCGCAGCCAGTTCAAGGAGATCAAATTGTATTCGATCGACAAGGACTTCGGCGGCTGGAAGAAGGCGCAAGCGCAGCACTTCGCCGACGGCGGCATCTTCGATCAGATCTATCAACCGGGCAAATAGTTGACAGCCACAGCCGACACTTGGCGCTTCAAAAAGCCGAGCGTGCTACCCGGGTTCGGGCTGACGCTCGGCTTCGCCGTTTTTTATCTGAGCGTGATCGTTCTGATCCCCCTGGCGGCGCTATTGCTGCGGCCGTGGGAACTGGGCTTTGACGGCGTCGTCGCCGCAGTCACAGCGCCGCGCGTCATCGCGGCACTGAAGCTCAGCTTCGGCGCAGCGTTGATCGGAAGCCTCATCAACGCCGTTTTCGGTTTGATCGTGGCCTGGGTACTGGTCCGTTATGAGTTCCCAGGCAAGCGCTTCGTCGATGCGTTGGTCGACTTACCGTTCGCGTTGCCGACCGCCGTCGCTGGCATCGCCCTGACCACGCTCTACGCGCCGAACGGCTGGATCGGGCAGTATCTCGAACCATTAGGCGTGAAAGTCGCCTACACGCCGCTCGGCGTTGTCTTCGCCCTGACGTTCATCGGCTTGCCGTTCGTCGTGCGCTCGGTGCAACCAGTGCTCGCCGACATCGAGAAGGAATTCGAAGAGGCGGCGGCAAGCCTCGGCGCCACGCGCGCCCAAACGTTCCGGCGCGTCGTGTTTCCGGCGATCCTGCCCGCATGGCTGACCGGTGTCGCGCTCGCCTTCGCGCGCGCCGTTGGCGAATACGGCTCGGTGATCTTTATCGCCGGCAACCTGCCGATGGTCTCCGAGATCGCGCCGTTGCTCATCGTCATCAAGCTTGAGCAATACGACTACGCCGGCGCCGCAGCCGTAGGTTCGGCGATGCTGGCGATCTCGTTCATGCTGCTCCTCGCGATCAATATGCTGCAAGCGTGGGCCCGCGCCCGATGAGCACGAACGCCCGCTTCCGCTACCCGACGAAGGACAGCGCCCCAGTGCGCATCCTGCTGACCGCCACCGGCATCGGCTACATCGCGCTCTTCCTGCTGACGCCCCTGATCGCCGTGTTCGCCGAAGCACTGCGCAACGGCGCTTGGGCCTTTCTTGCGGCAGTGACAGAGAAGGACGCGCTCGCCGCGATGTGGCTGACGCTGACGGTCGCAGCGATCGCCGTACCCTTGAACACGCTGTTTGGCCTCGCCGCCGCCTGGTCGGTCGCGAAGTTCGACTTCAAGGGTAAGAATCTCCTGATCACGCTGATCGACCTGCCGTTCTCGGTCTCGCCCGTGATCTCGGGCCTCGTCTACGTCCTGCTGTTCGGTGCGCAGGGCTACTTGGGCCCCTTGCTCGACGAACTCGGCATCAAAATCATTTTCACTGTCACCGGCCTCGTGCTCGCGACCGTTTTCGTGACATTTCCCTTCGTCGCCCGCGAACTCATCCCGCTGATGCAGGAACAAGGCGTGGCGGAGGAAGAGGCCGCGCTCTCGCTCGGCGCCTCAGGCTGGAAGATGTTCTGGCGCGTCACGTTGCCGAACGTGCGCTGGGCCTTGCTCTACGGCGTCCTTCTCTGCAATGCGCGCGCGATGGGCGAGTTCGGCGCCGTCTCGGTGGTCTCGGGCCACATCCGCGGCCTCACGAACACGATGCCACTGCATGTGGAGATTCTCTACAACGAGTACAATTTCGCGGCCGCCTTCGCGGTCGCCTCGATTCTAGCGCTCTTGGCGCTTGTGACGCTTGTGTTGAAGAGCGCGCTCGAATGGCGCTACGGCGACGAAATCGCGGCGACACACCGCCACTAAGCGGGCGTTGGCGCGATTCAGGCAGGGGGTGTTAAGAGTGACGGCATGGCGTTGAAGATCGAGCGCATTACAAAGCGCTTCGGCACGGTATCGGCCGTGCGCGAAGTCAGCCTGACCGTCGAAAAGGGCGAGTTCATGGCGCTGCTGGGCCCGTCGGGCTCCGGTAAGACGACGCTTTTGCGCGTCGTCGGCGGCCTCGAACTGCCCGAAGAAGGAAGGCTCGACTTCGACGGCCAAGACCTGACGCACGTGCCCGCACGCGAACGCGGCGCCGGTTTCGTATTTCAGCACTACGCGCTCTTCCGGCACATGACGGTCGCGCAAAACATCGCCTTCGGCCTCGATGTCCGCCCAAGCAGCAAACGCCCTGCCCGGCGCGAGATTGCCGCCCGGGTGGACACGTTGCTGAAGCGTATGCAGCTCGACGGTCTGGGAAAGCGCTACCCAAGTCAACTTTCCGGCGGCCAGCGCCAGCGCGTGGCCCTCGCCCGCGCGCTGGCGATCGAACCCAGAATCCTGTTGCTCGACGAACCGTTCGGCGCGCTCGATGCCAAGGTGCGTAAAGACCTGCGCCAATGGCTGCGCGCGCTGCACGACGAGTTGAAGCTGACGACGATCATGGTGACCCACGACCAGGACGAAGCCTTGGCGATGGCCGACCGCGTCGCCGTAATGAACGATGGGCGCATTGAACAAGTCGGCCCTCCGACCGAAGTGATCGGCAGCCCGGCCACCCCCTTCGTCCGCGACTTCTTGGGGCAGGACGGCGAGGGGATCTGAAACCTAAGACCTGCGCGTCCCTGTCAATCTCTCTACTTCGTTTCCGGTGGAAGCATACCTGCCGCATAGAGATAGGCCGCCAGCAGCATCAACCCAGCGATCACTACAATCCAAAGCCAGCGTGGCGCTGAGGGTTCTTCCGCCCCGCCGCGTTCGTCATTCTGGACATTCAACGTTCCGTGCCCTGTGCCTTCAAGCCAAGGCGCAGTGAGCGAGGCGCATGCCCGGTCGAAGTCCGCCTTGTTGGCGTTGAAGCGCGCTGAGGGGCATTTGAGCGCCACATAGAGCGCATCGCGGCCCGCGCCGGCGAACAGATAGTCGGTGGTATATTTCTCGCCGGCTTCGTGGTGCTCACTCTTCAGGCTTACACAGGCGCCGTTCCGTCCCTCGGCAACGACCCTGCGATGAACAACGCGACCGCCGGCGCGGGATTTGATATCTTTGACCATACCATCGGCGGCAATTTGAGCGACCTCATCCTTTGCACGCGGCGCGCCAGCGCGCATCACAAGAACTTCGAGCATCTCACTGCCGTCATCGCTGGTGCAAGAAAACGCGGCGCCGCTACCCGGCACGCGCCGTTCGCTCCAGCGTGGGGGATAGGTGATGCTGAACATCCCGTCGGGATGTTCGAAGCGGCGCCAACCCGAAGGGCTTGAGCCTGACGTTCCGCCGTCCGGCAACATCGCGCGATCGTGGCGTGCCTCGAATTGAGCGGCGATGCGGCGCAGTTGACCCGAACGCACGCCCTGCCAATTTCCGCTCGCCGGCGCCGCCCAAGTCAGTTGCGTGAGGACATCGCGTGTCCCCTCGGTGAGGGAAAATTCCGCAGCCGGCATAGGCTCCTGACCGGCGACAAAATCGACCCGGTCGAAGAGCTTGTCCTTCCACACGGCCAGATCGCTTTGCGTGCCAGGCTTGCCCTTGGCACCTGGCAACGTGTGCGCAAATATCATTATGGCAA
This sequence comes from Alphaproteobacteria bacterium, assembly GCA_031378595.1. Lineage (GTDB taxonomy): Bacteria > Pseudomonadota > Alphaproteobacteria > Micropepsales > Micropepsaceae > SZUA-430. The sequence continues at coordinate 3,562 of JANNEL010000275.1, read as the reverse complement.
ACGCCATCAACGTGTCGGGCAGTTTGAGATCTGCGACCCGCTGCCCGGCCATCACGGGCACGCCTTGCGTGTGACCTGAAAGCCCCTGAGCCGCGTCCAAGAACTGATCGCCAAAGACGATCAAAGCCCCTTGGCGCAAGAGATCTTCGGCTTGCTGTTCGGTGAGACCCGTTGTGAGAACGACTTTCGGCGCCATGCACGTCCCTTCACTTAGCTTGTCAGCGCGGACTGCCGCCGCGCGCGCAAGTCTTGAGCAGCCGCAGTATCGCCATGCGCGAGGCACAGCGCAATTTCTTCGTCGAGTGCTCGGATCGCAGCCGCTCCGTCGCCCTGCCGTGCGGCGGCAAGGGTCATATTACCCAACGCTGCCCGCAACGCCTGATAGTGGTTTTGTGCGCGAGCGAGCCCGGCTTGGTCGAAGAAAAACTGGTAGGCGCCTGCGTTGTCACCCGTTTCCAGGCACACAACGCCCCGACCGGACAGGGCAAGCATCAAGGATCGTGCGTCGCCTGTTTCGCGGGCGAGAGTTTCGGCTTGCCGAAGGGCGCTCACCGCCTCATCGAAACGCCCGGCAAGGGCCAAAACCGATCCCTTGTTCGCCAGCGTTTCACTGAGCACGTGCCTGGCCCCCGCTCGCTCGTAAGCGGCGATCGCGCGATCATAGCACTGTGCGGCGACGAGGGGGTCGCTTCGCTCGGCGGCGATACGCGCGGTCGCCGCATGGCCCCCGCCCTCGTAGATCGCATCGCCGCTTTGCGCGGCAAGGCCGACTGCGGTCTTCGCGCGCGCGTCAGCCTCGGTGAAATTCTTTGCAGCCGCAGCCATTTCGGCGAAGGCGATGTTCGCCTCGATGATGCCCGGCAAATGTCGGGCCCGGCGCGATAGCGATTCGAAGTCCTGGTATTTTGTGCGCGCGCGGCCGAGGTCGCCTTTTTGGCGGGCCAAGTCCGCCTGCATGCCGTAGGTGAAGGCCAATACAATAGGATTGTCAGCCTTCGTGGCGGTTGAGACCACTCTGTCGAGCAGCGCCTCGGCTTGCGATACACCCCCTTGAGCGATGTGACTGCGCGCTTGATGCACAAGCGCCATCGCAGCACCGAACCGGTCGCCTTCGCCTTCGAGCAAACGATGCTGTTCCGCGTGGAACGCGATCGCACACGCGTGGTCGCCCTCGTCGGCCGCCGTCAGCGCCCTGTTGTTGAGAGCAACCGCAAGATCGTGACGCTCACCGCTTGCGCGTAGCCTCGCCAAAAGATGGTCTTGCAGGGCGACGCCAGCCTTTTTGTCGTGACCGCGAACGAGAATTTGCGCGACTGCACCCACATGCACAACCGGATAAGACGCCGGCGCGGACACGACCGGCGAAAACAACTCGGCGACACTGCGCCTCGAACCGCTTGCCCACTCTTGCAGCCGCGTCAGCAAGTCCGGTCGGCTATGGTTCCACACGCGTGCGAGATACGACGGATCGGTCAACACTGCGCTCAGCGATTTCCAATCACGCGCGCGGCTAAGTTGCCAGGCGAGCTCCTCCAGCCGCCGGCGCTCCGACACCGGCGACGACGCAGATCCGAAAAATCCCGCCAGCTGCGCGTGGACGTTCTGACGCGCGGCTTGGTTCTTCAAATAGCGGTGTGCGACGGCGTCGCGCAGGGTTTGATGGGCAAAGCTGACCGCGCCGCCGCGATTGATGAGCGCGCCAGAAAGCGCCAAGTACAGCGGCGACCAGAAGGCACGCGGCAAAGAGCGCCCGTCCTCGCCCAGGATGTTTAGAAGTTCGTGTTCGGCCAAGCCGTTGCGGGCAGCAGCAAGACAAGACATTGCATCGCGAACCAGGCCGGGACGGTCGCGCTCGTAGTCATTTTCGTAGCGCTCAAGGATGCGGGCATAAAGGCCCGCTGCATCTTTGGCCTCCAAATAATGGCGCACGAGGGCAGGGAGCGTCTCGAACTCGGCGTGACGGCGCAGTTCTTCCAACAACACACGCAAGTAAAGGGGGTTGGCGGACGATGGCGCCTTCACGATGAAGCGCAGCAGATCGCGCGGCAACGATTTGGCGAACCGGCCGAGAGTGAGACCCACCAGCGCGTTACGCTCGCGCTCGTCCCACGCGGTGATTTCCAGCGACGCGATGTTGCGGCGGCGGAGCTCGGCCCTCATGGCCTCGTCGGAGGCCGACAGAAGCAGCGACACGCCGTTCGGCAATTGGCCGGGCACCCAGGATATATCGGGGACGCCTTCCTCCGTTTGCAGTTGATCGATGCCGTCGATCAGTACGATGAGACGTCGCGGCGCGCGCTTGGACTCGGCCGCCAGCGCCCATGCGGCATCGCCGAGCCATGCGCCAAACGTCCGGCGCAGCTCGGCAGAGTCTTCCGGCAAGTCGCGCGGTAAATTGAGCGCTTGCTTCAACCCCGTTGCGACGTGACGCAGCATGCTATCGAGGTTGCTGGCCGAAGGCGTTGCGGCGGCAAAGGCGGCAAGCACCAGATTGGCGGCGGACGCCCCTTGCGTCGCCGCCACGTGCGCGAGCAGCGCAGACTTGCCCATGCCGGGCGCCCCTTCGACGAGCAGCGGCCCGTTCTTGCGGTCGATGTGGGCGGTGACGGCTTTCACGATGCGTTCGCGCACAACGAAGGCTTCATCGTGTTGCACCGCGAAGGCCCACTGCCGCGCCATCTCTTCGCCTAGCGCATTGTTCGACGCTTTCACGGGGAAATGGTGATCGAGGGCGGCCGTGAGATCGGCCAGAACGCGCGCACCCAGCATCTCGGGGGAAGAAAAATTTTCGCGGACGGGAAAGCCGCTATTGCGGATGCTCTTTTTCAGGGCGGCGAGTTTGGTGCGCTCTTCCATGGTTTGCGATTCGAAGTCCGCCCGATCGGCGCGGCCGGCGAGACGTTTCAAGACTTTGGGATCGCGAAAATAGAAAAAGACACTCGCCTTCGGGTTTCGCCTTTGTTGCAGCCGATGCAGGATTTCGAGTTCGGTGATGGAGCGGCCGCGCCGGCGGCCAAGCCAGGGATGACGCGCAAGCAGGCCTTTGCCGAAAGAAGCCGGCACCCAGCCGTAGCGCTCGCCCAAGAGGCCGATGAAAAACGGATGGCAATTGTCGACCTCGGATAGGCACGTGATGAGCGTACCGTCGCCTTCGGTCTGTTCTTCCGTAAGACCCCAACGCAGATCGACTTCGATGAAACTGACGGCACGCTCTTCGCAGCGCGCGCGAATTTGCGGGAAGACATGTTTGACCAGGTATTCGCGCTCTTCGCGCAAATCGCGAAAAGTGGAAGAAACAAAGACACGAAATTCGCGCTTGGCCGGCGGCGCGAATGGCGTCATCGTTTTGGCTTTCGCGCCTGTAAGCCAAGCCCACATTTTCCGTAGTTCCCCAGCGGCGCCTTCAGCAACGGCCTCTGTTTAGCAAGGAATAGGACTGGGGGCGAGCAAACCGCTGAACTCCCAGCGCAAGTGATTGGGATGCGGCCTAAGAAGGTGCGCGCATAAACCGTTCCGCCTTGTGGTCCTTGAACGCCATCACGATCGCGAGCGAAAGCGCCAA
>JANNEL010000257.1:0-1740 GCA_031378595.1 Alphaproteobacteria bacterium | reverse complement strand
TTGGCGCTTTGCGCAGCATCGTGAGCAGGTCGCCTGCGCTCCCGCTATCTGCACGCGCGGCAAAGAATTTTTGCGCTGCCTCCATCATGCCGCCTTTCTCGGCGACGGCGGCCGCCACAGCGAGCGCGCGCAACATGCGATCAATGCGGTTCGACACTACTCCTCCCGGACAACGACGGGATCACCACCCACAGCCTCGCACCCCCGTAGCAGCCCCGTCCGCGGAAAGTCGTTTGGGCGCGGGCACAAACGTTAACTTTGGATCGGAAACCGTCTCGTAGTATACTGCCACCATGAACGAAAAGGCACATCCGCGCATTTCTCGCGACCCGAAGGTGATGATGGGCAAGCCCGTCATCGCCGGAACGCGTGTGCCGGTTGATGCGGTCGTGCGCCAATTCGCGGCAGGCGCCGACATGGACTGGGTGCTGAAGGGATTTCCCGATCTCACTGCAGACGATGTTCGCGCGGCGCTCGCCTATGCGGCAGCCTGTGTGTCCGACGCCCCCGCCACAGCGGCCGAGTAGGTGCAATTCTCAATTGATGCCTGCGTGCCTGCCCAGCTGGCCGTGGCATTGCGCGCGCTTGGCGCCGATGTGACGATGGCTTCCGGCCGGCCAGCAATGCCCGACGACGAAGTCCTGAGCGGATCGGTATCGCGTGACCGGGTGCTCATCACATCGGACAAGGACTTCGGCGAACTCGTCTTTCGCGACGGCAAGGCAACCGTCGGCGTTGTCCTCATTCGCTTCGACATCGTGACGGCCGCGCTTGCGGATGAAACCGCGACGCGAATCCTCGCGCTCGAGGATACAGGTCGCGGACTGTTCACGGTGCTTGAACGGGCGAGCGTCCGCGTCCGGCGCATGCCCGGATGAAGGGGCCACACAGCTCATCACCGGGCGGTTTCAAAGCGTCTCCAGTTCGCGAGTTTGAACGCACCCTCGGTCGGCGAAGCAACCAGATGCCGCTCGCCCTGGACGGGAAACGCGCGAGTGTGACCAATGACAATTCTCGGCAACAATCATTTGTGCGCACGGTCACGCTGGCAGCGCTCGGCATCCCGGCCACGCCGAATGCGCTTTACATGAGCGCCGCATCGCCGCCCGACCACCGGGCCGAAGCGATCCTTGGGAGGAAGAAAAATGACGCGACTTGGACTGAAATTTGGCTTGTCCGCGCTGATCGCCGCGGCGGCGGCCTTTGCCGCGCCCGCGCAAGCGGTCGAGTTCGACGGGCTGATCCAGCTCTCGAACGGCAAATGCCTCGACGCTCATGCGCCGACAATGACCACCAACGGCGGCAAAGTGCAGGTCTGGAACTGCAACTCGCAGCCTCAGCAGGTATGGCACTACAACAGCGCCACCGGCGTCATCCGCAACGAAGGCGGTTTCTGTCTCGATGCGCACGCACCCACGATGTCCAACAACGGCGGCAAGGTGCAAGTCTGGTCCTGTAACGGCCAGCCGCAGCAACGCTGGACCGTCGACACCGGCCGCAAGTCGATTCTGATCTCCGCAGGCCTTTGCCTCGACGCGCACGCGCCCGACATGAACAACAACGGCGGCAAGGTGCAGGTTTGGTCGTGCAACGGTCAGCCTCAGCAGCGTTGGAGCTACAACGCCGTGACGAACGCCATTCGTCTGTCAAACGGCAAGTGTCTTGACGCGCATGCGCCGACCGCGATGACGAACGGCGGCAAGGTCCAAGTTTGGGATTGCAACGGCCAGCCGCAACAGC
>JANNEL010000246.1:0-6802 GCA_031378595.1 Alphaproteobacteria bacterium | reverse complement strand
GGCCGCCGCGGCCGCGTCATCACGGGCGCCAACAAGCGTCCGCTGAAGTCGCTCGCCGACATGCTGAAGGGCAAGCAAGGTCGCTTCCGTCAAAACCTTCTGGGCAAGCGCGTCGACTACTCCGGCCGTTCGGTGATCGTCGTCGGTCCTGAACTCAAGCTGCATCAGTGCGGCCTGCCGAAGAAGATGGCGCTCGAGCTCTTCAAGCCGTTTATCTACAACCGGCTTGAGGCGAAGGGCCTCTCTGCGACCGTCAAACAGTCGAAGAAGATGGTCGAAAAGGAACGCCCCGAAGTTTGGGACATCCTGGCCGAAGTCATTCGTGAGCATCCCGTCCTTCTGAACCGCGCGCCGACGCTCCACCGCTTGGGCATCCAGGCGTTCGAACCGGTGTTGATCGAAGGCAAGGCGATCCAGCTTCACCCGCTGGTCTGCACGGCGTTCAACGCCGACTTCGACGGCGACCAAATGGCCGTGCACGTTCCGCTGTCGCTTGAAGCGCAGTTGGAAGCGCGCGTTCTCATGATGTCGACGAACAACATCTTGAGCCCCGCGAACGGCAAGCCGATCATCGTGCCGAGCCAGGACATCGTGCTCGGTATCTACTACTGCTCGCTCGACCGCGACGGCGAACCGGGCGAGGGCAAGAGCTTCGTCGACATGGGCGAAGTTGAGCACGCGCTCGCGCAAAACGTCCTGACGCTGCACTCGAAGATCAACGTCCGTTACAAGACGGTGGACGCACAGGGCAAACCCACGATCGTGCGCGTCAACACCACGCCGGGCCGCTTGATGATCGCGGAGCATTTGCCGCGCCATCCGAACGTGCCCTTCACGATGGTCAACCGCGTTCTGCGTAAGCCCGAGATCTCGGCGCTGATCGATATCGTCTATCGCCACTGCGGTCAGAAAGAGACTGTTCTGTTCGCCGACGCGATCATGGCACTGGGCTTCAAGGAAGCCTACAAGGCCGGCATCTCGTTCGGTAAGGACGACATGGTCGTTCCGCACACGAAGGAACGCTTGGTCGAAGAGACGCGCAAGCAGATCAAGGATTACGAGAAGCAGTACCAAGACGGCTTCATCACCGAAGGCGAAAAATACAACAAGGTCGTCGACGCTTGGTCGAAGTGCACCGACCGCGTCGCCGAAGAGATGATGCGCGAGATTTCCTCGCAAAAACGCGATCCGGTCACGAACCGCGTCATGGAGATCAACTCGATCTACATGATGTCGCATTCGGGCGCGCGCGGTTCGCCGACCCAGATGAAGCAGCTCGCCGGTATGCGCGGCCTGATGACGAAGCCGTCGGGCGAAATCATCGAAACGCCGATCATCTCAAACTTCAAAGAAGGCCTCACCGTTCTCGAGTACTTCAACTCGACGCACGGTGCGCGTAAGGGCCTGGCCGACACGGCGCTCAAGACGGCGAACTCAGGCTACCTGACCCGCCGTCTCGTCGACGTGGCGCAGGACTGCATCATCGTCGCCGACGATTGCGGCACGAAGCTTGGGATCACGGTTAGCGCGGTGCTCGACGGTGGTAACGTCGTGGCAACGTTGGGCGAACGCACACTCGGGCGCACTTCGGCTGAGGACATCCGCGATCCAGCCTCGAACAAGGTGTTGGTCAAGCGCAACGAGGAAATCACCGAAGACAAGGTGGACCTCATCGAAAACGCGCACGTGCCGAAGGTGAAAATCCGTTCGGTGCTGACTTGCGACTTGAAGGTCGGCGTTTGCGCAAAGTGCTACGGACGCGACTTGGCACGTGGTACGCCGGTGAACTCGGGCGAGGCTGTCGGCGTCATCGCCGCGCAGTCGATCGGCGAACCCGGCACGCAGCTCACGATGCGTACGTTCCACATCGGCGGCGCGGCGCAGGTTGCCGAGCAGTCGTTCACGGACGCAAGCCACGACGGCAAGGTCAAAATCGTCAACAAGAACCTGGTGAAAGACTCGACCGGCATGTTCCGCGTCATGGGTCGCAACAGCCAGGTCGTTATTGTCGATGAGAACGGTCAGGAGCGTGCGAGCTATAAAGTTCAGTTCGGCGCGCACTTGAAGTTCGACGAAGGCGACATCGTCAAGCGCGGTCAGCGTCTCGTCGAATGGGACCCGTACACGATCCCGATCCTCACGGAAAAGGCCGGCGTCGTTAAATACGAAGGCCTGGTCGAAGGCATTTCGTTGCAAGAGGTAACGGACGAATCGACCGGTATTTCGAGCAAGAAGATCTTGGACTGGCGCTCGAACTCGCGCGGCAGCGACCTGCGGCCGGCGATCTCGGTACGCGACAAAAAGGGCGAGGTCATCAAGCTCTCGAACAAGTCTGAGGCGCGCTACTTGCTCCCGGTCGAGGCGATCTTGTCGGTCGAAGACGGTGCGGATGTGCGCGAAGGCGACATCTTGGCTCGTATTTCGACCGAGGGTGCGAAGACCCGTGACATCACCGGCGGTCTGCCGCGTGTTGCCGAACTCTTCGAAGCCCGTAAGCCGAAGGACCATGCGATCATCGCGGAAGCCGACGGTTGGATCGAATTCGGCAAGGACTACAAAAACAAACGCCGCGTGATCTTGAAGCCGAAAAACGACAAGGCCGATCCGATCGAATACTTGATCCCGAAGGGCAAGCACATCGCCGTGGCCGAGGGCGACTTTGTCGAAAAGGGCGACTTCATCTTGGACGGCAATCCGGCACCGCACGACATTCTGCGAATCCGCGGTGTCGAAGCGTTGGCGGCCTACCTGGTCCAGGAAATTCAGGAGGTCTACCGGCTCCAGGGCGTGAAGATTAACGACAAGCACATCGAGGTCATCGTTCGTCAGATGCTCCAGAAGGTGGAGATCGAAGACGGCGGCGATACAACGCTTGTCCAGGGCGAACAGCTCGACTTCATCGAGTACGAGGAAATCAACGCTAAGGCGAAGGCTGAAGGCATCAAACTCGCCGTCGGCAAGCCCGTGCTCCTCGGAATCACGAAGGCGTCGTTGCAGACCCGTTCGTTCATCTCCGCGGCCTCGTTCCAGGAAACCACGCGTGTCCTCACCGAGGCAGCGGTTTCCGGCAAGGTCGACACGCTTGAAGGCCTCAAGGAGAACGTGATCGTCGGTCGCCTGATCCCGGCAGGCACGGGCGGCATGATGACGCGCTTAAAGCAAGTCGCGGCCGAGCGCGACAAGGCGATCCTGGATGCCCGCCAAGCGGCGCTGCCGCCGGCGAACCCGCCGACAAGCAACGCGGCGGAGTAGGGCGCCAAAACGAAAGAAAAGGCCGGGCCTAACCGCCCGGCCTTTTCATTTTGTGTCGTGCGCAAGGTGACACCGCCAGTGGCCGAAATCGGCGGCAATCTATGTTGACGAAAGAAGATTGCGCGCGTACAACCCGCGCCTCATTTGACGGCTGGCCGTAGGGCATCGCCCTAAACGCTCCGCTTGAGTCCAGTGAGTCAGGTTTGAAAGCACGTCCCTCCGGTCCCCGGACGGTCCTCTGCACATTGAACCAAGCGCCATGGGGTTTGTGCACACCCTCCATGAGCGCTTTCTGCGTTTTCGCGGTCGTGCGCCCGAATGGAAGCGAAGCCAAAAGCGAATGCCGACGATCAACCAGCTGATCCGCAAACCGCGCCGCCCAAAAGTCCGGCGCACCAAGGCGCCCGCATTGCAAAGCTCGCCGCAGAAGCGCGGCGTGTGCACGCGCGTCTACACGACGACGCCGAAGAAGCCGAACTCGGCGCTTCGTAAAGTCGCTCGCGTTCGTCTAACGAACCAGCAGGAAGTCATCAGCTACATCCCGGGCGAAGGCCACAATCTGCAAGAACACTCGGTGGTGCTGATCCGCGGCGGCCGTGTGAAGGACTTGCCGGGCGTGCGCTACCACATCCTGCGCGGCGTGCTCGACACGCAAGGCGTGAAGGACCGCAAACAATCGCGCTCGCTCTACGGCGCCAAGCGGCCGAAGTAAGGAGATCCCCTCATGTCACGCCGCCGTCGCCCACAAAAACGCGAGATCATTCCGGACGCGAAGTACGGTGATCTCATCATTGCGAAATTCATGAACTGCTTGATGTACGACGGCAAGAAATCGGCCGGCGAACAGATCGTCTATGGCGCGCTCACCACAATCGAGCAGCGCTCGAAAAGCGATCCCGTGAAACTGTTCCACGCAGCCCTCGACAACGTGGCGCCAGCGATCGAAGTCCGCTCGCGCCGCGTCGGTGGCGCGACCTATCAGGTTCCCGTCGAAGTCCGGCCCGACCGCCGTCAAGCGCTTGCGATCCGCTGGATCATAAACGCAGCCCGCGCGCGCAACGAACAAACGATGCAGCAGCGTCTGTCGGCTGAGTTGCTCGACGCCGCCAACAACCGCGGCACCGCCGTAAAGAAGCGCGAAGACACGCACAAGATGGCCGAAGCCAACCGTGCGTTCTCGCACTACCGCTGGTAACGAAGAGTCCGACGTATCATGCCCCGCACCACCCCCCTCGAGAAGTATCGCAACATCGGCATTGCCGCGCACATCGACGCCGGCAAGACGACGACGACCGAGCGCATTCTCTATTACACGGGCAAATCCCATAAGATCGGCGAAGTCCACGACGGCGCCGCGACGATGGACTTCATGGAGCAGGAGCAAGAGCGCGGCATCACGATCACGTCCGCCGCGACGACCGCTTACTGGAAAGACTACCGCGTCAACATCATCGACACGCCCGGCCACGTCGACTTCACGATTGAAGTCGAACGTTCGATGCGCGTGCTCGACGGCGCGGTCGCGGTCTTCGACTCGGTCGCAGGCGTCGAGCCGCAGTCCGAAACCGTCTGGCGTCAGGCCGACAAATACAATGTCCCGCGCATCTGCTTCGTCAACAAGATGGATCGCACTGGCGCAGACTTCTACCGCTGCGTTCAGATGATGATTGACCGCCTGGGCACCAAGCCCTGCGTGATCCAACTGCCCTACGGCGCCGAAGCCGACCACAAGGGCATTATAGACCTCATCGAGATGAAGGCCGTCGTCTGGCGCGATGAAAGCCTGGGCGCGAAATTCGAAATCGAAGAAATTCCAGCCGACTACAAGGCCAGGGCCGCCGAATGGCGCCATAAGTTGCTCGAACTCGTCGTCGAAATGGACGACGACGTGATGCAAGCTTATCTCGACGGCAAGGAACCCGATGCGGCGACGCTGAAGCGCATGATCCGCAAGGGCACGATGAGCTTTGCCTTCGTGCCGGTGACCTGCGGTGCCGCCTTCAAGAACAAGGGCGTGCAAACGCTGCTCGACGCCGTCGTCGATTTTTTGCCGTCGCCGCTCGACGTCCCGCCGATCAAGGGCATCAAGCCTGGCAAAGTCGAAGAAGTTGTCGAGCGCGAAGCGAACGACGCCGCGCCGCTTTCGCTGCTCGCTTTCAAGATCATGGACGATCCGTTCGTCGGTTCGATCACATTCTGCCGCATCTATTCGGGCAAGCTCGAGTCGGGCTCGACGCTCATCAACTCGACGCGCGACCGCAAGGAACGCGTCGGGCGCATGTTGCTGATGCATGCAAACAGCCGCGAAGACGTCAAGGAAGCCTACACGGGCGACATCGTCGCTCTGGCGGCGCTGAAGGAAACGCGCACCGGCGACACGCTGTGCGACCCGCAGCAACAAGTCATCCTTGAAAAGATGGAATTTCCGGAGCCCGTCATCGAGGTCGCGATCGAGCCGAAGACGAAGGCCGACCAAGAAAAGATGGGCGTGGCCCTGGCCCGCCTCGCGCAAGAAGACCCATCCTTCCGCGTCAGCGTCGACCAGGAGTCCGGCCAGACGATCCTGAAGGGCATGGGCGAACTTCACCTGGACATTAAGGTCGATATCCTTCGCCGCACCTATAAAGTCGACGCCAATATCGGTGCGCCGCAAGTCGCCTATCGCGAAACGCTGACCAAAAAGGTCGACATCGACTACACGCACAAAAAGCAGACCGGCGGTTCCGGCCAGTTCGCGCGCGTGCGCATCGTATTCGAGCCGCTGGTGGCGGGCAGCGGCTTTGAATTCGAAAACGAGGTCGTCGGTGGTTCGGTGCCGAAGGAATTTATCCCGGGCGTCGAAAAAGGCTTGAACGCGTCGCGCGACAACGGCGTGCTCGCCGGCTTCCCGCTGATCGATTTCAAGGCGACGCTAATCGATGGCGCCTATCACGAAGTCGACTCGAACGTGCTGACGTTCGAAATCGCTTCGCGTGCCGCGTTCCGCGAATTGAAGGAACGCAAGGCCGTTAAGCTGCTTGAGCCGATGATGAAGGTCGAAGTCGTGACGCCCGACGAATTCATGGGCGGCGTGATCGGCGACCTCAACGCCCGCCGCGGTCAGGTGCAAGGCACCGACCAGCGCGGCAACGCGCAAGTGATTACCGCCATGGTGCCGCTCGCGAACATGTTCGGTTACGTGAATAACCTCCGGTCGATGAGCCAGGGTCGCGCCAGCTACTCCATGCAATTCGACCATTATGAAGATGTACCTCGTGCGATCGCTGAAGAAGTGATCGCGAAGTTCGCCTCTTAAGAGATTTGGGACGGAGACCAGGCAATGGGCAAAGCAAAGTTCGAACGCAACAAGCCGCACTGCAACATTGGGACGATCGGGCACGTCGACCACGGGAAGACGTCGTTGACGGCAGCGATCACGAAGATATTGGCGAAGTCGGGTGGTGCGAACTACACGGCTTACGATCAGATCGACAAGGCGCCTGAAGAAAAGGCGCGCGGCATCACGATTTCGACGGCGCACGTTGAGTACGAAACGGCGAACCGCCACTAC
>JANNEL010000238.1:0-16065 GCA_031378595.1 Alphaproteobacteria bacterium | reverse complement strand
CGGGAGCGGAACGACACGCAAAGACCTTTGGATGTTCACCCAAGAGGCCCTGGAGCGCTGCTACAACGTGAAGAACATCAAACAATACCCGGTTCTCAGCGGCGATATGGTCCCGAACGGAAAGTCTTTCCTCAAAATCATCCGAGACTGTCCGCACCGGGCGCAATAACATTGCCGATTGGGGTGCGGTCGTGTGTTCGTCACGTGAGGCCGGTCGATGGGGGTTGGCAGGGGTTTTGGGATCGCGGCATTGGTCGCGGGTGTGCTCGTTGCCGTGGCGATCGCGGCGGTGGTCGGCGTGTTGATGCTTGGCGGTCCGCCGATGAAAGATGGGATGACGCTGGCCGACGGGAAGGTAACGCTGGCGGTCGATCATATGGGTCCGATACGGATCGCCGCTTACCTTGTCGAGCTCGCGGACGGTGGATACGCCCTCGTTGACGCAGGCCTCGATCCGAAGGCCGAGGCGATCGTCGCCGCTCTGCAGCGGCGCGGTGCGAAGCCCAAGGATGTGCACGCCGTGTTCTTGACCCATGCGCACGACGATCATTTCGGCGGCGCACGCGCCTTTCCTCAGGCACAGATCTTTGCACTGGCGGCCGACGCAGCAACGATGCGCCGTAACGGGTGGACGGTTCATGACATCGCCCAGGGCGCGCGCACCCCACTCGCCGGGACCACCATCGAGACGTTTGCGGTGCCGGGTCATACCGCGGGCAGCGCGGCGTACTTGATCGACGGCGTTTTGATTCTGGGCGATGCGGCTGCCGCGATCTCAGAGACCGAACTGGCACCAAACGACTTCGCGTTCACGACCGACGTCGAATTGAATCATCGGTCGCTGCGGGCGCTGGCAGCACATCTGCGAACACGGCAAAGCGACGTTCGCTCCATCGCGTTCGGCCATCAAGGCCCGGTCAAAGGCCTCGGTCCCTTGCTCACGTGGGGCTCGGAGGGCGGCGCCACGCCCGATGGGAATGTTCCGCACTAGCGTTGCGGACAGGCAGCCGAACGCGGCATAAGGGGCGATGACCGATTTGTTCCTTTTGTTCGTCGGATTCGGTGCTGGGTTCGCGCTCGCGTTCGTGCTTACCCTGCGGTCGCGGCCGGGTGTTGTTGCTGTTGCGCCAGAGCCGGAGCCAGTACCCCAGCCTGTTGTTGTGGTAACGCCGGAGGCGCCGGCGCCCGAACCCGAGCCGTTGAGCGCGAAGCTGCACCGGTTGAGTGTGCCGCTCGAGGCTTACGGCGAGACGACGGCGCACCCGCGCGAGCTTGCCGATCGCTCCGAGTTCAAGGACGCGGTGACACTTTTCGCTGGCGGCGATGTCGCGCTTGAGACTGTCCGAGAATATGCGCTCGGTGCAAATTGGACGATGTCGTGCGCTGCGTTGCAGGCACTCGGGCAGCGCACCGATGGCAACGAAATGTCGCAAGACGTTGTCGCTTATTTCGGGCGGCTCAGGCCGTGGGCGATGCACTATGCGCTTGAGTATCTGAGTTCGCTGAGGAAGAGGTCTTCTCCGGGTGGGCCGGCCGCATCGGCCGAACATTGGTGGCAGGACAACTTGATCATCCCGGGTTTGTTCCGGGCCTATTTTACCCGAATCGAGAAGCAGGGCGACAAGCCGAAGTTCGGTGCGGCGGCGACGGCCTCGTATGCGTCGGAAACGGCAGAGGTAGAGAAATTTTTGAAGAGCCTCGAACACCCGTTCGCCACCGCGCTCGTCGACGATTTGCGCGTCGCGCGCGCCGCGAAGCTCGACCGTAGCTTCCTTGAGAGCTTCGGGCGGTTCTGGTCGGTGTCGGACGATGTCCTGATCGAGCCACAGGAATGGAAGGAGATGTTGACGCTGGCCGAGAACGCGCTGGTGCGCACGCCGGCGCGATCGCTCATCGTGCGCGGCGAGCCGAAGGTGGGCAAAAGCGCGTTCCTGCAACTGCTCGGCGATCGTTTGATCAAGAAGGGCTGGACGATCTTCGAGGCTGGCGGTCCGGAGCTTCAGGCGGGTCAGGCCTATATCGGTCAGCTTGAGGAACGCGTGCGCCGGATGGCGGCCGAGATCACCGCCGACAAGCGCGCGATCTGGTACGTGCCGGACGTCCTGCAGATCGCTGTCAGCGGCACGCACCAAGGCCAGACGGCGAGCATTCTCGATCAGATCCTGCCTGCGGTCAGTGCGGGACGCTTGCTCATCCTCAGCGAGGCGACGCCGACAAAAGTGACGCAACTCGTGCAATTGCGGCCGAACCTGAAGGGCGTGTTCGAGGTCGCCCCTTTGAACCCGATGAGTGAGGAGCGCACGGCGAAGTTTGTCGAGACGTTTCTGCAGCGATTAACCCGCGAGTCGAAAGTCGCGTTCGACCCTGCTACCGGCGCGCAGGCGCTGCAGTTGGCGCGGCAGTATCTCGGCACGTCGCAACTGCCGGGTACGGTGCTCGATCTGTTGAAGCTGACGTTTAACCGGCGCGCCGGCGAAGGTGCGACGTCGATTTCGGCGCACGACGTCATGGTTACGCTGAGCCAAGCGACGGGCCTTCCGATCGCGATCCTCGACGGCAACGAGAAGGTCGAACTCGACGCGGTGCAGAAGTTCTTCGATGAGCGCGTGATGGGCCAGAGCGAGGCCGTGAAGGCGGTCGTCGACCGGATCGCGATGCTGAAAGCGGGGTTGACCGATCACACGAAGCCGATCGGCGTGTTTTTGTTTGCGGGACCGACAGGCACGGGCAAGACGGAGTTGGCCAAGACTCTCGCCGCGTTTCTGTTCGGCTCGGACGAACGCTTGATCCGGCTCGACATGAGCGAGTTCAAGACGCCGGAGTCGCTCAACAAGGTCATCGGCGATCCGGGCGGCGTGCAGACGGACTCATTGATCCAGCGTGTGCGCAAGCAGCCGTTCTCGGTGGTACTGCTCGACGAGTTCGAGAAGGCGCACGGCAACGTGTGGGACCTGTTCCTGCAGGTGTTCGATGATGGCCGCTTGAGCGATGCGCTCGGCAACGTCGCTGACTTTCGCCATTGCATCATCATCTTGACCTCGAACCTCGGCGCGACGTCGCATCAGGGACCGGTGCTTGGGTTCGGCGCGAAGGCCGAAGCGTTTTCCGGCGATCAGATCATGAAAGCGATCGGTCAGGCGTTCCGGCCGGAGTTCGTCAACCGCCTGGATAAGGTGATCGTGTTCCAGCCGCTCAGGCGCGACTTGATGCGCCAAATCCTGCAGAAGGAATTGCGCAACGTTCTGGAGCGGCGCGGTTTGCGCAATCGCGAATGGGCGGTCGAGTGGGAGAATTCGGCGGTCGAGTTTCTGCTCGATCGCGGCTTCTCGCCGGAGCTTGGCGCGCGGCCGCTGAAGCGGGCGATCGATCAATACCTGCTGGCGCCGCTTGCGGCGACGATAGTCGAGCATCGCTTCCCCGAAGGCGATCAGTTCCTGTTCGTGCGCAGCGACGGCAAGGCCATTCAGGTCGAGTTCGTCGATCCGGACGCCGAATCTACAGGTCCTGCCGTTGCAGCGGGTGAAGGGTCGCTCGCCGAGATCGTGCTCAACGCGCAAGGCTCGGCGGCGGAACGCAACGTTCTGGAGGCCGAGTATCGCGCGCTTGCTGCGCGCGTTGCCGGAGCGGATTGGGAGGCGTTGGCTGCTTCGCTTGGGAGCCAGTTTGCGGACCCCGCGATTTGGTCGCGTGCGGACCGGCACGGCGTGCTGGCGCGCTATGCGTTGATGGACCGGGTGAAGGCTGCGATGAAGACGGTCGAGTCGCTGCGCGAGCGCGTCGACAAGTCGCGCGATCAGCACGGATTTTCGCACGAGGTGATGGGCCGCTTCGCGCGGCAACTTTTCGTCACCGGGATGGGCGTCGAGGACGCGCTGAGCAACGCGCCGATCGAGGCCGTGCTTTCCGTCGAGCCCGCACTTGAAAGTACGGGCGATCCGCAAGAGGCGCGCGCGTGGTGCGCGCAGGTTCTGCGGATGTATCGCGGCTGGGCGGCAAAGCGCGGAATGCAGGTTGAAGACCATGCGGTGGGCAACGATCAGTTCCTGACCGTGTCGGGCTTTGGCGTCTATCGCCAACTCGCCGAAGAAGCGGGATTGCACGTGCTGGAAGCGGGCGACGACGACGAGGGTTCGCGCGTGATTGCTCGCGTGCGTGTCGCGGCGGCGCCACTGGGCGATCTGCCCGCATCTAGCGCGGCGAAGACACTGCGGGCGACGATCGAAAAGACGGCCACGTCGAATACGGTCGTGCGGCGCTACCGCGGCGGTGCTGCGCCCTTGGTGCGCGACGGCCGGAAAGCGTGGCGCTCAGGCAGATTCGACGCCGTGCTTAGCGGCGATTTCGACTTGATCGGCGCGCGCGGCGGGCCGTAAGTGCGGCCGCTCGCGGATTTGTTGGGCTCGTGGTGCCGCCTAGGGGGATTCGAACGCCTGCTAAGAGGCCAGCTGAACGACAGACGTCTGATTTGTCTGCAGCTCGAGTTCTCGCGCCAGCGCTTCGTATTCCGCTGCTAGGCGCATCATAGCGTCTTGGGCTGCAATCTCGGTCGTCGTCTCAGCGCAGATCCGCAGTGCCTCCGCCCGACGCCGGTAAGTGAGTACTCTTTCATCGTGCAGCATGTTTCAGCCACCTTGTTCCTGGTGATTGAAACGCTGGGAGTGCCGATCGGGTTGCATCGCAAGAGCGAGCGAAGCGCGATCCGGCGAGCTATTGCGACTTCTTGTTCGAACCGGCGACCGCGTTGAATGCGATCATTGTCGCAAACAACATAAGAACACTTTGAACCTCAACCGACGACGCAATGGCGATCCCGGAGAGGCCCACCAAGATCAAACCGCCCATGAGTGCGAAGACGCGATCCAGCATGGTGCCTTCTCCTTCCGACAGCACGTAAACGCTGGTGTGCGCCGGTAGTTCCCGGTGAAAACGAGGCCAGAGACAGAAACCGCTCCATAAGCGGCTGCAGTTGAATACGGCAACAGCACATCTGTTCCCCATGATTGCGTCAGACTTTTCAACATCCTGGCGCTCGAGTTCGTTCCTCGCATTCGCGTGGCGAGCGAGCGTCGCGCATCACCAAGGGAACGAGCGGCGCGCGCACGCAACCACAAGCGTGCAACCGATTGTGCTTCGAAACAAATTGTTACGACAATGTTTTGGGGCGCCTGTTGGGGGCGCGCCTCTTACCCCTGAAGGAATCAAAACATGAGACTATCGATCACGTCTGCGACGGCGGCGTCGGCTATTGCATTCTCCATGATTGCGTGCGCAAGCGCCGAGGCGGCGGACGGCGACTGGTTCGTTGGCGTCGACGGCGGCTTCGTCTGGCTTGAGGGCACTTCGGACACGACAAACGGCGGCGCGGCGTTCGGCGGCGGCGGAACGGTCAGCCAAGTCGATCTCGACAGCGCGACGACATATGGCGGGCTGTTGGGCCGGCGCATCGGCGGCGGTTGGGCGCTGGCGGTGAGCTACGATCACGTCGATGCCGACGTTTCTTTCATCGCGAACTACGCCGCGCTTCCGGGCTCTCCGAGCGCCTTTTCCGGGGAAGTGGATTCGGATGTGGTAATGTTGAACGCCATTTATTCGGCACCGCTTTCCCTGAGCAACCCGCGTTGGTCGATCCATGTCGGCGCCGGTGTCGGCGTTGCGTTGAATACCATGGACGTCACCGAAGACTTCTTCGTGTTCAACGGCGTTCCCGACCGGACGATCGCCGGGGGCGACAACACCAGCTTTGCCGCGCGCGGCACGTTGGGCCTCGGCTACGCGCTTGATGAATGCTGGGCGCTGCACGGCTCGGCCTCGATCTTTACGTTGGGCAACTTCGAGACCGGCGCCTCGCGATCGGCGCCCGTCGAACCCATCGGGCCTTATGAAGTGGATGCGTGGGGCTATGGCCTGACACTCGGCCTGTCGGCGCGCTTCTAAGCGCAACGGGATGAGTTGAATACGGCGACAGCGTGCCTGTTTCCCGGCGTTCGTCGCGACGGGACCGGTATCATGTCGCCGTATTCTTGCTGGCGCCCGGCATAGGGCTTCTGTGCCTCAGTGTTGCCGTGGGCGATGGATATCACTCAAGTCCTGCACGATTTCGCCGGTTCGGCGTCACAGGTGATTTCACACCCGCTCGCTTGCCGTCATGCGGATCACTAGGGGTTATTTCACCGCGGGGTTGATTGCGAGCGAGGCGCCGGCTGCTTCGCCGGCTTCGAAGGCGGTGGCGGAGATTGTGCGTGTTGGGGCGCGGGCGGAGCGCAGGTTTAGGTTCAGCTTCTTCAGTTCGGTATCGACGACGGCGGATTTGAGTACGACGAGCGCGCGGCCGTTGGTTTCGTTCGCCGTGTCGCGCGCGGCCTTCATTGCGTTCAGCTTCTCTGCGATCGAGATCACCATGCCGAACGTGAACGAGGAATTCGCCAGATGGCGCTCGTTGTGGCGGAAGCGCTGATATGCCTTTGATGTTTTGTAGCAGCCGAGTTCGCTGCGTACGGCGCCGTCGATCATCTCCGTCAGGTAGTGCGCGACTTCGACGTCGGAGCGTAGACCGAAGAAGACATAGCGCGTCTCGCCGGCCGTATTTTTCTCCCGCCAAACCCTGCAGTCGCAGAAATTCGCGATCGCGCCGATGCAGGCATCGAGCGGCACGCGCCTCTTGCGATGGGTTTCGAAGGCGCGCTGCTCGCACGGCGCCTCGCGCAGTTCAATGTCGCTGAGCGACAGGTCGTACCGGTCAAGCAACTCGGCCACCTTCGCCGCGGCGGCCAACGCCTCACTCTCGGTGCAGCCGTTGTCGATCGTCTTCGCGCGCAACGCCTGAATGCGCGATTTGAGGCCGTCGAGATCAGCGGTCATGGGTGCGCTCTGGGAAATGTCACGCTAGAGGTGGCGAAGGTAGTCCATGCGAACGTGCAGAACGCGGACTATCAGGATTCCGGCCCTCGATGTCTTGTAGAAGATCATATGGCTGCGGTAGCGGCGGCGAAAGTAGCTTGGCCGAATGTCGTCGCTCTTCGTGCCTAGCGTGGGCTCGTTTGCGAGTTCCCGAAATGTGTCGTGGAGACCGTTGAGGTAGCGGTCTGTTTGCACTTCGTCCCAGGTTTCGAGCGTGAAGCGGGCAATTTCGAAGATGTCGCGATCTGCTTCGGCGGTAAGGCGATAGTCAGCCATCGTTGCGCGAGCGTGCGCGCTTTGCGGCGGCGAGGATGTCGGGCACTTGGCGCTTGCTGACGCCGCTGCGTTCGCCTTTGCGCAGTTCGCCGACGAGGGTGTCGCGGCGCTCGATGTCTTGGCGGATGAGGTCGCGCACGTAGTCGCTGGCGTTCGCGTAGTTGCCGGTCGCGATGCGCGCGCGGACGCGCTTCTTCATTTTCTCGGGAAGGGAAACGTTCATTGTCGCCATGGATCACCTCTCACGTTGTCATAGCAAACTTTGGCAAAGATTGGCATCGGGTCTGGCTTGAAGACCGTGCCTTGTGCGATGTCGGCGGTCCCAGGCAAGAGCTTCGTTTCATGCGTGGTTTGGAGAGAAATCGCTTGACTTTTTGGCTGAGGTCGTTCTATCTTTGTTCTTTCCCATCGGCTGGGTTTCGGCTCCTTGCTGATGCGGCTGCGACTTGACAATTTCATCGGTGAGCGACGGCGCTTTCGCGGGTTTGGGACCCGCGATGGCTGGGGCGGATTGCGTTCCGCGTGGCGTTGGCCGCGGAATAAACGCTTCGCGAACGCTTTGGAGTGTCCCCGTTCGGCTGGACCAGGGGGTGGTTTGGGAAGCGGCTTTTTTGGGCCTCACACGAGGAGAAGGCCGTGCGAACGCATCGAACGGATTCGATTTGCAACTTTGTCCGGCGTTAGCCGACGATCTCGGTGTCGGCGAAGAAGAATTTGATCTCGATCGCTGCGTTTTCGGCGCTGTCGGAGCCGTGCACGGAGTTCGCTTCAATCGACTCGGCGAAGTCCTTACGGATCGTGCCGGGAGCGGCCTTCGCGGGATCGGTCGCGCCCATCACTTCGCGGTATTTTGCGACGGCGTTCGCGCCTTCGAGGACCTGCACCACCACCGGGCCCGAGGTCATGAACTTCACCAGGTCATGGAAGAAGGGGCGCGCTTTGTGGACCGCGTAAAACGCCTCGGCCTGCTTCGCGGAGAGCCACAGGCGCTTTTGGGCGACGACGCGCAGACCGGCCGTTTCCAGGCGGTCGATGATCTTGCCGGTCAGGTTGCGGCGGGTCGCGTCCGGTTTGACGATCGAAAAGGTGCGCTCTGTCATAGGCGGAATCCTCACGGAAAACGGCTCGAAAAGGAGCGCCTTGATACGGGAGGGCCCCCTGCCCCGCAAGCGAGCCCAAGGGCGCTTCGTTGTCGCGCCTTCCCCTACCTGCGAAAGGCCGGTAGAGAGCGCGCCCCATGTTGCGAATCTCGAACCTCACCTACCGGATCGAAGGTCGGCCCTTGTTCGAAGGGGCGACCGCCTCGATTCCGACCGGGCACAAAGTGGGTCTCGTCGGGCGGAACGGGTCGGGCAAGACGACCCTGTTCCGCATCCTGCACGGCGAGGCGGAGGCCGACGACGGCGAGATCGTGATCCCGCGCTCGTGGCGGATCGGCGGCGTCGCGCAGGAAGCGCCGGGCGGGCCGATGACGCTGCTCGATACGGTCTTGATTGCGGACGTGGAGCGCACGGCGCTGATCGCAGAGGCCGAAACGGCGAGCGACCCGGTTCGGATCGCCGAGATCGAGACGCGGCTCTCCGACATCGGTGCGCACCGCGCGCCGGCGCGGGCGGCTGAAATTCTGGCCGGACTCGGGTTCGATGCGGCGGCGCAAGTTCGGCCGTGTTCGGAATTTTCCGGCGGGTGGCGGATGCGGGTGGCGCTTGCGGCGGTGTTGTTCTCGCAGCCCGATCTCTTGCTGCTCGACGAGCCCACGAACTACCTCGACCTCGAAGGCTCGTTGTGGCTCGAGCAGTATTTGAGGCGCTTTCCGGGGACGATGATCCTGATCAGCCATGATCGCGATCTGCTGAACACGGCGGTGAATTCGATCCTGCATTTGGAGGACAAGAAGCTCACGTTTTACACCGGCACTTACGACACGTTCGAGCGCACGCGGTCCGAGCGGCTGGCGCTGCAGGAGGCCGCGCGCACGAAGCAGGACGCGCAGCGCAAGCATATGCAGGCGTTCGTGGACCGCTTCCGCTACAAGGCATCGAAGGCGCGTCAGGCGCAGAGCCGGTTGAAGGCGATCGCCAAGCTGCAGCCGATCGCGGAGATGTCGGGCGAACGCGTGGCACCGTTCCGGCTCGGCGAACCGGAGGAGCTTTCCCCGCCGCTGCTCGCGCTCGAGAGCGTCAGCACCGGTTACGACGGGCGCGAAATCCTTGGGCACTTGGATTTGCGGATCGATCCGGACGACCGCATTGCGCTGCTGGGTGCGAACGGCAACGGTAAGTCGACGTTTGCGAAGCTGATCTCGAACCGGCTCGCTTCGATGTCGGGATCGATCACGAAGGCGCGGCGTTTGCGGATCGGGTATTTCGCGCAGCATCAGTTGGACGAGATGGCGGGCGAACTGACCCCCGTGCAGCACCTGATGCGGCTGATGCCGAAGCTCACCGAACGCGAGGCGCGCTCGCGGCTTGGCGCGGCGGGCTTTCCGGATTTCAAGGCGGGCACTGCGATCGAGGATCTTTCGGGCGGCGAACGGGCGCGGCTTTTGATCATGACGGCGGCACTCGACGCGCCGCATCTTTTGATCCTGGACGAGCCCACGAACCACCTCGATATCGACAGCCGCGAGGCGCTTGTCATGGCGCTGAACGACTACACGGGGGCGGTGCTGCTTATTTCGCACGATCCGCATCTGATCGAGACGTGCGCGGATAGGCTGTGGTTGGTTTCGAACGGGCGCGTGCTGCCGTTCGACGGCGACATGGACGACTACCGCAAATTGTTGCTCGACGAGCGGCAGCCTGCGGGGAGCGGGAAAGCGAAATCGGCGCCGAAGCTGACGAAGGCCGAGGAGCGCAAAGCAGCTGCCGACCGGCGCGCGCAATTGACGCCGCTCAAACGTGCGGCCGACGATGCCGAGAAGCGCGTCGCGAAACTGCAGGCTGAGATCGCGAAGATCGAGACGGCGTTGAACGCGCCCGACACGTACGCGAATGAGCCTGCGAAAGTTCTCACGCTGACGAAGCAGCGTGGCGAGTTGCAGCGCCAGCTGGACGCGGCGGAAAGTGCGTGGCTTGAAGCGACGGACGCATACGAATCCGGCCGTGCCGAAATCGGGTTGAGCCCATTAAGTGCCGATTAACCGCGGACGGGCAGCTTAGACGCTCTTGATTCGCTGTTGGCTATTTGGGGACTCGGGTAGGTATGAAAACGGCCGCTACGCCGGAAGCGCAAATGCGCGCGTTGAAGACATGGGCAGTGGAGCGCATGACGAAGGGCACCGACACGCCGTTCGCGTGGTTTCAATTCATGAAGCTGCTCGAGGTGATCGACACATTCTTGGAAGCGGGCGACGACGCAGGCTTGCGCAATCGTCTGCCGCCGCCCGAGCAGCGCCGCACACCGCGCGCGCGGCAGTTGCCTGCAAACGTGGTCTCGCTCGACGTCGCGATGCGTCAGCGGGCGGGCGAGTAATCAGCCTTCGAGATTGCGCCTTGCGACGTTGTACCAGTCGCGGTTCAGGTCCTGTGCGTGACGCGGCAGCTGCTTGAACGTGGCGACGACGCCTTGCAGCAGCTCGTTCGCCTTGCCGACTTGGCCTTGCTTCAGCAGGAAGAGGCCGTAGCGCACCTTCGCTTCGAAGCCCGCGAAGTAGCCGGCGACGGCTTCGTACTCTTTGGCGGCTTCGTCATTTTTACTCTGGCCCTCCAATGCGCGGGCGTAGATTAGGTGGCCATCTTGGGAGTTGAAGTTCGGGTTCTTGGCACGCAGGTCGTCGAGCGTTTTTTGGCAGTCGGCGAAGTCGCCCTTCTCGATCTGCACCTTGGCGAGGCCTAAGAGCAGGTTTGGGTCGTCGGCAAAGTGCCCGGTCAACGCGGAGCGATAGAGCGTCACGGCGTCATCGAACATGCTCTTGCGGGCGCACTCGTCGGCGAGCAAGGCCTTCGCGGCCGGCGTGCCCGAGAGTTCGACTTGCGCTCTGCGCTCTCGGTATTCGCGGTCCGGGTCGAGGACGGTTGCGATGTTGACGGCGACACCGCGGCCGCGCCGCGTTTGCGCCATGCCTGGTAAGATCTCGAAGGCGACGTAAGCCAGCGGTCCGATGCCCGGCAGCAACAAGATGATGTAAATCCAGTCTTGCTTCTGGTTCATCATCGCGTGGCGAATGCAGAATGCTTGGAACAGGACTTCGGCGAGAACCAGGATCGGCATCGGATTGCGCTCAACGGTGGAGGCTGGAGCCTAAGACTCGGCTGGACAATAAATCGTTGCCCGTCGCGCGCATAGCGGACGCGTTTAGGCGCGTTTTTCCCACTTTCCGGACGCGGCTTGCTGGAAATAGGTGACGTCGTGGCCGCCTGCTTTGGCTTGTTTCCAATGCTCGCGGGCGGCATCGAGGGCTTCGGGATCGCGCCCATCGAAGATCAAGATGACGCGAGTCGCGGCGGTCACTTCGGCCGCGGCCCAGTCGTTCGTCGCAGCGCCGTCGACGAAGAAAAGGACTTCGGCGTTGTTCGGATTGCCGTCGGACGCGGTTAGTAGGACCGGCTGCTCGCCTGCGTTGGCGTCGCGCGCAAGGCCATGGGCTAGGAAGCTTTCTTCGCGGTAGGTCCAGAGGTGGGAATCGAGGGTGGCTATGCGTTCGTCGGAGCCTGCGCGAACGAGCGCTTTCCAGCCGCGCTCTCGCGTCTTTTCAAGGAGGCCGGGCAGCACGTCTTCGAGTGCCGCCCGTTCCAGGTGGTAGAAGAAGACTTCCGTCATCAGCTTTCGTAGTGGTCGGCGACCAGGCGGTTCAACAAACGCACGCCGAAACCGCTCGCGCCCTTCGGGGTGGAGCCGCGCGCTTCTTCAGCCCACGCTGTCCCCGCGATGTCGAGATGCGCCCACGGCACTTTGTTGACGAAGCGCTGAATGAACTGAGCTGCCGTGATCGAGCCGCCGAAGGCGCCGCCGATATTCTTCATGTCGGCGATGGGGCTGTCGATCATCTTGTCGAAGCGGTCGCCCATCGGCATACGCCAAAGGTCCTCGCCCTCGGCCTTACCGGCAGCGGCTAGGCGGGCGGCGAGTTCGTCGTTGTTCGAGAACAAGCCCGCGATCTCAAGACCCAGCGACACGCGGATCGCGCCGGTCAGGGTCGCGAGATCGACCATGAACTTCGGCTTGAAGCGGTTTTGGCAATACCAAAGCGCGTCGGCGAGCACGAGGCGGCCTTCGGCGTCGGTGTTGAGCACCTCAATCGTCTGGCCGGACATCGATTTCACGACGTCGCCCGGACGCTGCGCTTTGCCGTCGGGCATGTTTTCGACGAGGCCGCAGATGCCGACCACATTCGCCTTTGCCTTGCGGCCGGCGAGCGCGTGCATCAGGCCTGTGACGGCAGCGGCGCCGCCCATGTCGTACTTCATCGCGTCCATGCCGGCGGCGGGTTTGATCGAGATGCCGCCGGTGTCGAACGTGACGCCCTTGCCAACGAAGGCGATGGGCTGCGCGTTTTTATCCTTCGCGCCTTTCCACTGCATGATGAGCAGCTGCGACTCGCGGTCGGAGCCGAGGCCCACGCCGACGAGCGAGCCCATGCCGAGCTTCGTCATTTCCTTTACGCCCAGCACTTCGACTTCGAGACCCATGTCATCGAGCTTGCAAACGCGCTTGGCGAACTCTTCGGGGTAAAGAACGTTCGGCGGCTCGGTCACGAGATCGCGCGCGTAGAAGATCGCGTTGGTGACGGCTTCGCGCGCGCGCCAGGCTTTCTTTGCGTCACCGGGATCGGCGGCGCCGATGTTGACCTTGGCGAGCGAGGGCTTGTCGGCTTTCTTTTGCGTGGTGCGGTACTGATCGAAGCGGTAGCTGCGCAGCATCGCGCCTTGCGCGACGCGGGCTGCGTGTTCGGCGTCTGCCTTGATGTTCAGCAAAAGTGTCGCGGTCTTCTCGCCGCTCGTCAGCAGCCGGGCGACAGCGGCCGAACCCAGGCTCTCGGCGGCGGCGCCGTCGAACTTGTCGGCTTTGCCGAGGCCTACGATCAGGAGGCGATCGACCTCAACGCCTGCGGGCGCCAATAGCTCAACCACCTGCCCTCTGGCGCCGGTGAAGCGGGCTGCCTTCATCGCGCGGGCGACGGCGCCTTTGGACTGCTTATCCAGGTCGCCCAATAGGCCTGCCGGCTCTTCGATTTCGGTGGTGCCGACGACAAGCGTCCCTTCATCCGGGATTTCGGACTTCACAAAGTTGATTTGCATGGGTGGTTATCTCTTAACGGGAACAGGAACTGGCGCTAGAACGTTGCGCGGCTAAGGTGGCTCAGATACCAGCTTGGGCCTCCCCGCACCTCTTTGATTCCGACGAATTTTCGGTGTGCTGGTAGAACCGACAGGCGCGGGGTTGTACCGGGCCGGGCGATCATTGTGAAGCGGCGGGCGTCACCCGCCTGACCAGGTGCAGGCAAGCCGCTATGTCCGGAATTCAGAATTACATGTTCCGGCAGGTCACCGGGCCGCTTTTGTTCTTTACATTCGTCCTGACCGGCGTGATCTGGCTGTCCCAGTCGCTGCGCATGCTGGACATCGTGATCAATCAGAGCCAGTCGGTTGGGACCTTCATCTATCTGACAGTACTCGGCCTGCCGCAGTTGATGCCGCTAATTCTGCCGTTCGCGATGTTCTTTGCGGTGCTCTACGCGCTCAACCGGCTCTATACCGAGAGCGAACTTGTCGTGATGTGGGCGGCGGGGTTCAGCCGCTGGGTTGTGGTGTGGCCGATCATCTTGATTGCGCTTGCCGTCACGGCCACCGGTTATCTCTTCAGCATCGTGGTCATGCCTGCCGGTATGCGCGAGATGAAAAATCGCGTGTTCGAAATTCGTGCCGACCTCGTGAACACGTTCGTTCGCGAAGGATCGTTCACGAATCCGATCAAGGGCCTGACCGTTTACGTCAGCGAGAACAACCCGGGCGGCGATATTCGCGGCATCCTGGTGCACGACGCGCGCAATCCGAAGGGGATCGCGACGTACATGGCGCAAAGCGGACTGCTCGCGAACACACCCACGGGCCCGCGCCTCATCATGAACCAAGGCAACGTGCAGTGGCTTGAAGGTGGCGAGGGGCGGCTCAAAATCTTGAACTTCGAGAAATATACTTTCGACCTCAGCCAGTTCGATAAGGGCCAAAACACGCGCATCCCGGAAGTGGCCGAGCGGTGGTTGAACGAACTCTTCTACCCCGAAACAACTGTCCCCGAGAAGCAGAGGAAGAAATTCATCTCAGAAGCGCACAACCGTCTGAGCGGGCCGCTTTACAGCATTGTGTTCGCGTTGATCGCCGTGGTGGCGCTCGTGGGCGGCAACTTCAACCGGCGCGGCTATGCCGGCCGGATCGGCCTCGCATTTCTTGCGATGTTTGCGGCGCGCCTGCCGGGATTTGCGTTCCAGCAATGGACTGCATCGAACCCGGATATGGCGGTCTTCATGTATGCGTGGCCTGCGCTTTGGGTCGTAGCCCTCATCGTCAATCTGGCGCATCCACGCTTCGAGCAGTTGCGCAAAGGCAAGATGGCCGAGCCCATCGCGGAGCCCGCGCAATGAATCTCGGCTGGACGATGTCGAAGTATTTCGCGAAGCAGTTCTTGCTGAGCGTTGCGCTGGTGTTTGGCATTTGCATGACGCTCGCCTTCGTCATCGACATCGTGGAACTTTTGCAGCGCACCGCGGGCCGCGAAGGCGTGCCGTTGACGACGATTATGCGCATGGCGCTGTTGAAGCTGCCGACCGTGACCGAGAAGATGATGCCGTTCGCGGTGTTGTTCGGTGCGATTTGGTCGTTCGCGCGGCTGACGCGAAATCAAGAATTGGTCATTGCGCGCGCAGCCGGCGTTTCGGCGTGGTTGTTCCTCGCCCCTGCCCTGGTCTCGGCGCTCCTCATCGGCATCTTCATGACGGCTGCGTACAACCCCTTCGCGTCGATGATGATCTCGCGCTACGAGGAGTTGGAGGCGCGCTACATCCGCGGCAAACCCTCGTTGCTCGCCGTGTCCGATAACGGCTTGTGGTTGCGCCAGGGCGACGAGAAGGGCCAGACCGTCATTCACGCTCTGCATGTGTCCAACAGCGGCCTCAAGCTGCAGGACGTGATCATGTTCATCTATGAGGGCGGGGAGCAGTTTCGCGGCCGAATCGACGCCGGGGCTGCGCAGCTCCTGAAGGACAAGTGGCACCTGGAGAAGGCTTGGGTCACAGGTCCGGACCGTCCAGCTGTGTTCTATCCGTCACTCGACGTCAAAACGTCGTTAACTGCCGACCAAATTCAAGAAAGCTTTGCAACCCCAGATACTATCGCGTTTTGGGACCTTCCCGGCTTCATTGCACAAGCCGAAGCAGCTGGGTTTTCTGCGACAAAACATAGGCTTCACTACCACGCCTTGCTTGCGGGACCGATGCTCTTGTGCGCTATGATCTTCGTCGCGGCGGCATTCTCGCTTCGGCTGGCGCGTCTAGGGGGGGCTGCGAGGCTCATACTCTCGGGCGTACTGACTGGATTCTTGTTGTATTTCTTCACGGACGTCACACACGCCCTGGGGATTTCCGGCACGGTTCCTGTGGCCTTAGCGGCGTGGGCGCCCGCTACGACTGCATTGTTGTTCGGTATGGCGTCATTGTTCAATCAGGAGGACGGATGAAGGTTGTGTATCGCCTCATCGCCGGTCTTCCGATTCTGTTTACGACAGCCTCCATCGCCGCTGCTCAGACAGTGGTGCTTCCGCTCGCTCGCCTCGCCGACGAACCCGTCGCCACCGCACAGGAACCGCAAGCCAGCGATCAGAGCGGCGAGAAGAAGCAAGAAGTTCTGATTCGCGCCGATAAGATGACCTATGACGCGAACGCCAGCGTCGTGACGG
>JANNEL010000198.1:0-4198 GCA_031378595.1 Alphaproteobacteria bacterium | reverse complement strand
GTTCGAGTCGGCGGGCGCTATGAGGATCTGACGCGGCTGATTACGCCGGAGCTGGACACCGCCGTCGACGCGAT
The DNA here is from genome assembly GCA_031378595.1 of Alphaproteobacteria bacterium. Classification (GTDB taxonomy): domain Bacteria; phylum Pseudomonadota; class Alphaproteobacteria; order Micropepsales; family Micropepsaceae; genus SZUA-430. Next base: position 4,124 of record JANNEL010000198.1, on the reverse strand, counting down.
TGCGCGTGCGATCGGCGATTTTCACTACGGCCGATTCGACGTGAAGTTTGAGACCATGAGCGACCTTCAAGAGGGCCGGTTCACTGTCATCGAAATCAACGGCGCCGGATCGGAAGCGATTCAGTTCTGGGATCCGCGCCTGTCGATGATCGAGGCCTTCGCGGGCGTCTTCGCCAAGCAGCGGAGCCTGTTTGCACTGGCCGATACGATGCGCAGGCGCGGCGTGAAACCAGTCGGCTGGCGCAAGCTCGCGGCGGCACACTTGCGACAGCAGCGGCTCGTGCGGCGCTATCCGGATTCCAACTGATAGACGCGGCCCGCGCAGACCCGCGAAGCAGGCCAGCGCGCCGCCGTTCGCTCCATTTTTCAAGGCCTTTTTTCCCTTTCCTCAGCGTTGCCGGAAGGGCAAGTTCGCCTCCACGACTCTTGCAGGGGGCCTTATGGCTGAATTCGCCGTTCCGACGCTTCCAATGCGCAACCCGAAGGAAACGCGCGCCTTCTACGAAAAGCTCGGGTTCATTTGCGCGCACGAGCAGGAGCCGCCGGATTCGTTCTTGTTCATGATCCGCAACGGCGCGCAGATTCAGTTCTTCGAAGCGCCGGGGATCGACGGAACGATCCGCGACCACACGTGCTACATCTATGTCGACGATCTGGACGCCACCTACAAAGCGTTCGCTGCGGCGAAGGTCGGCAAGCTGATGCCGATCGAAATGAAGCCGTGGGGCATGCCCGAGTTCGTGCTCGTCGATATCAACGGCAATACGTTGCGCGTGGGTTGCCCGCGCCTTGAAATGTAGCGCGCGGCGCGCTTTCCCATGAAGCTTGGCGTCATCGGTCTTGGGCAGCGAATGGCCGCCGTCATCTCCGCGCTCAAAGCGGCGGGGGCGGACGTCGAAGTTGCGGGCTATGCGGATCCCGCGCCGGTAGGTCTCGAGCGGCTGAAGGACGACGCGATCGCGGTCGGTAAAATCTACAAGAGCGCCGAGGAGTTGCTGACCGGTGGTGCGCACGATCTTGTCATGATCGGTTCGCCCAATCATTTGCATGCCGAACATTTGATGCTGGCGCTCTACGGGCGCGCGCCCGTGTTCGCCGAGAAGCCGGTCGTGCGGACGGAAAACGAATCCTACGCGCTGGCGCAGCGGCTTTCGAGCGAGGAGACGCCGCCGCTGTTTGTTGGGCTGGTCCTGCGGTCGGCGCCGATCACGCATGAGATTCTCTCGATCGTGCGCGAGGGGCATTTGGGGCAGATCGTTTCAATCGACGCGACCGAGCATTTGCCGCCCGAGCACGGCGCTTATCTTGCGCGCAATTGGCGGCGCAAACGCGAGTGGGGCGGTTCGTTCCTGCTCGACAAGGTGTGCCACGACTTCGACATTTTGGGCGAGATCGCGGGCGCGAGGCCCCAGCGGATCGTCAGCTTCGGCGGGCGCGGCATCTTCCGGCCCGATCGCGAGCCCTTGAAACGCGAATACTCGGACGGCTCTGCCGCGTTCGAAAGCTGGCCCGGCGGTTGGTCGGCGGGCGACGACGCCTTCGCGAGCGACATGGACGTGACGGATCATCAAACCGCGCTCATCGAGTACGTGAACGGCGTGCAGCTGGCGTTCCATGCGAACACGTGCAGCGCGCTGCGCGAGCGGCGCTGGTATGTGGCGGGCACGGAGGGGACGTTGATCGCCGATATCGACCGCAACACCGTGATGTGGCGGCGGCACCTGGAGCGCACGGCGCCCTTCCGGCGGCAATTCCCGATCTCGGAGCACGACCACAACGGAGCGGACGTCGCGATGGCGCGGGACTTGATCGCGGCATTGAAGGACGAGAACGAATTTCCGGTGACGCCGTTTCAGGCGATCGAAGCGGGGCTTACCGTCATGGCGATCGACAAGGCGCGGGCCATGGGCCAGGTCATCGATTGCACCGCGATCTGGGACACGCTGGACACGGCCATGAAGGTGGCGTGAAACCCTAGTCGTCGAGCTTCGCCGTCGGCACGGCCGCGGCAGCTTGGACATTGGCGGCGACAACGGCCGCAAGGTTTTGCGGGTCGGACTTTGCGATTGCGCGCAGTTTGATGGAGAGCGGCGCACAAAGTTCTTCCGTCGTATCGACCATGAAGTCGAACGAGTTGTCGCGGCGGACCTCTCGCTCGTGGCGATCGTTTTCAAGGTCCTTCACTTTCGCCATGTTGCCGGCCGCGCGCGCGGCCTCGATATCGTCACTCGTCCGGGCGAGGATTTCGTGTTCCGCCAGAACGCCTTCGATGGCGAGCGTCATGCGCGCCATGCACTGATAAATCTCGGCGCGTGCAGTCGGGTCGACGATGTCGGCGATGCGTTCGCGGTTGCGTTCGTACACGTCGAGATCGCGCATGCAGCTGCGCACCAGCCGGATGGTGTAAGGACCGTAGGGGGTGCCGCGGGAGCGTGCGTCTTTCGCCAAGTTCGTCAACACGCTGAGCGACGACAGAAGATCGAGGCAAACCAGTGCGATCGATCTTTCCTGGCGCTTGCGCTCCAAACGATCCCAGAGCCACGTCACGAGGAAGCCGCCGCTACTGGCCAAGAATGCACCGATGATCATGGCCAGGAACTGTGCGCCGGCGGCGCTGGTCACGTCGAAGATGGATTGGGTGACGCCTGCGGCCATGGGATCAGTGCGGACCGCTTGCGCTTAAGACCAGGTCGGCCGCTTTCGCGTCGTCCCATTCGGCGGGGCCGACGATGCGGCCGCGGTCGCGGCCATTGCGATCGATCAGGATCGTGGTCGGCAGGCCGATGACTTTGAAATCGCTTTGCGCGCGCATGGTGGGATCGACATAAACGCCCAGATGCTTGATGTCATGTTCCTTGTAGAACGCGCGGACTGCGTTTGGACCGCCGGCATCGAGCGACAGGGCGATTACGACCACACCCACGCCCTCCAACTGCTGCTGCAGCCGATCGAGCATCGGCATTTCGGCTACGCAGGGGGTGCACCAGGTCGCCCACAGATTCAGCACCACGACCTTGCCGCGGAAGCGTTCGAGGTTAAGCCTGGCGCCGTTCTCGTCCAGAAACATGGTCGCGGGCGCGGGCAGCACTTCGCGCGCGGGGATGAAGTTCTCGATCCCGCCCAGCTTCGAAGGCGGCGCATCGTTAAGACCGGAAAGCAGATAGACGGCGAAGGCCGCCGCCGCCACAATGGCGCCGACAATCACGATCACCAGAATTCGCCATGCAGACATTCAAGGACTTTCGCGAGACACGATGACGACGAACGAAATGTGGGGCGGGCGGTTTGCCCAAGGACCGGCCGCGATCATGGAAGAGATCAACGCTTCCATAGACTTCGACCGGCGCCTTTATGCCCAAGATATTGCCGCGTCGAAAGTCCATGCGGCGATGCTGGCGGAACGCGGCATTATCTCACAGGCCGACGCTGCCGCCATCTCCAACGGACTCGACACCATCAAGGCCGAGATCGATCAAGGGAAATTCACGTTTTCGCGCAAGCTTGAGGACATTCACATGAATGTCGAGGCGCGTCTTAAGGACTTAATCGGCGAAGCGGCCGGGCGGCTGCACACGGCGCGCTCGCGCAACGATCAGGTGGCGACCGACTTTCGCCTGTGGGTACGTGACGCAATCGACAGCCTGGACGCGCGCTTGGTCGCCTTTCAGCGGGCGCTGGTGGCCAAAGCGGGGACACATGCGGCAACCGTGATGCCTGGGTTCACGCATCTCCAGACGGCGCAACCGATCACGTTCGGGCACCATTTGCTGGCCTATGTGGAGATGGCGGCGCGCGATCGGGCGCGCTTTGCGTCCGCGCGGACCTGCACGAACGATTCGCCGTTGGGGTCGGCGGCGCTTGCGGGCACCTCGTTTCCGCTTGATCGCGAGGCGACGGCGCATGGTCTGGGCTTCATGCGACCGATGCGCAACTCGCTCGACGGCGTGTCGGCGCGGGACTTTGCGCTGGAGTTCTTAAGCGCCTGCGCGATTGCGGCGACGCATTTGTCGCGGTTTGCGGAAGAGATCGTGCTGTGGAGTTCGCCGGCGTTCAAGTTCATCGCGCTGTCGGATGCGTTTTCGACGGGCTCCTCGATCATGCCGCAAAAGCGCAATCCGGATGCG